>JBFWIL010000006.1:0-24292 GCA_050256015.1 Mangrovibacterium sp.
ATAGGTCGCCGCTGTTGAAGTATACCCGTCTCCGTCAACAAATATCCCGATCGTGCTGTTGTTACTAAAACTTTCACCTGTCACAACAGACCGGGTGGAAACGTCGCTGCTGATACCCGCTATGGTTGCCGTAATCTTCAGCTCCCCGGTTGAATTTTCCTCACCGGGATGGTCGTCTTCTGAACACCCTGCCCCGAAGATGATGATTGCCGCCAGGGCAGTCATTAATAAATAAATTTTTCCCTTCTTCATCTGTCATTTCTAACTAACGGTAACGTCTGTGGACGATCCGGCTGTCCAATCCGTAATGGTTACTGTGCCGAGGGTAAGCTCTCCGCTGTTTACTGTTATATTATAAGTATATACGGTAGCAGCAGCCCATACGGACACTGAAGATACGGGAAGAGTCGTCGAATAGGCGGAACCGTCTATGGTCATTGCAATTGTGATCTCGGAATCAGAAGAAGTATTTTCCGCCAGAGTAGCAGGCGCTACGAGAGCATCGACCTCTGCAGCTGAAGTGCTTAAGGATAGCATACCGGTATATGCCAGGGTAGCCGTACCTGTAAGTCCGCTGACCGTCCCGTCTGCTATAGCCATCGTCCCGCTTCCGGTCTGGAAATAATAGGAATCGTTGGCTGCCGTAAGCGTTATATTTGTCAGACTTCCTGTTCCGGCGTAATTGCTTCCCAGGGTGATGCTGAAGATAATCTTTGAAAGGGCATGCTGAAAAGTTAACGCAGCCGTACGGTTGGATTTGCTGACGCTTACAGGCGTAGCCCACAGGTAATCCGTCTGGCCTGCCGCCGCAAAATCGTCTGAACTGACCACCGTGATATTCTTCGTGGAAGAACTGGTAGGATTGGTCAGTTCGTCGGCAGTAGCGGGATACCAGGCATAAACTGTTGCGTCGGCGTTGATGTAAACGGATGGCGTCGGCGTAACGGAATTGCTGCCAGTGGAGACGCTGGCTGTGGAGTTAGTCGTGGGACTGTATGCTCCGGCCGCATCATCCACATAAACACCGATAGTACTGTTGGAGAAGTCAGTTACAACAGACCTGGTGGGAACGCCGCTGTTTGTCCTCTCTATGTTTGCCGTAATCTGCAATTCCCCGGTTGAATTATTTTCACCGGGTATTTCTTCATCGGAACACCCGGTTCCGAAAGCGATGACTGCCGCCATGGCGGTACCTAATAAATAATTTTTTTTCATGTTCCATACTTTTGATATTCTTAAAAGTTATGATGATTGTTTTGAATCTCAGTTGGCTTATGGCTTAACCATGGAACGGAAAACTGAAAGGTTGAACCTTTATTGACTTCCGACTGAACAGAATACCGTCACCTTGCCATATTCCACTACAATTCTGTTTTGCTCTTCCATTTTATTTATAAACTTTATAGCTTGTTAAAGTTTAATACATCTAATACAAATTAAAATTCAATATGCGAAACTAATAGAGATAACCCATTTTTTCAAATATTTATGAGAGAAATATCGATGTTAAAAAAAAGAATTTTACAATATCTTAGCCTAAAGGGAATTACGAAGTATGGATTTTACAGGGAAACAGGCATTTCCAATGGCATTCTCTCCCAGAAAAATGGTTTGTCAGAAGACAATCTGTTGAGGTTTCTCTCGTATTATTCCGACATAAATTACAAATGGTTTCTGACCGGTGAAGGAGAAATATTATCTGAAAATGAAAAACAGGAGTCCCGGTCATGTAACCAGCCTCAGCAATATGATAACAGTAATGAATTGAAGATGATAAAGGATATGGCTGCTGAAAATGCGTTGCTGAAAAAGGAAAACGAAGAACTGAAAGATAAAAAAAAGATGGTTAAAAGTTATTGCTCTGATATTTCCACAGAATATTAATTAGATACTGTGTCAAAATCCAAATAAAAAAAATACTATTGAGTCTTCCGAAAAGTGTTTTTGTTCTTAGTTGATTAATAATCAGATATTTGTTTGTATTTGAAAATTTGTTTTGCGGTCAAATCATTTTTAACAGCAATATTGCCAAAAAAACATCCTGTCTGGTTTCGAAAATACCCGTTTTCCCATCAGTTGAGAAAATTGAGGTTGTCGGACTGGACTCATCCCCTATGTTTTTGTAAGGACTTGATGAATTAAAAAAGTTTTTATGAATGCGGAATCCATTTTTTATGAGAGAATTGCTCAGAAACGATTGAGCTGTCTGAAATCAGTCATTGTTTTTATTTCATTCGGATGAAACAAATCTCATTTTACGGCCATCATATTGTTTAATGGCAACCTGCCGTATTTTTTTTGCCAAAGCAGTGTTGGTTTTTCCACGCAATGCTTTGCTTACCATCGCATTTGTTACTTTAAACACATTTGCTATCTTCGTCACCTTGCCATATTCCACTACAATTCTGTTTTGCTCTTCCATTTTATTTATAACTTTATAGCTTGTTAAAGTTTAACACATCTAATACAAATTAAAATTTAATATGCAAAATTAATAGAGATAACTCATTTTTCAAATATTTATGAGAGAAACATTGATATTAAAAAAAAGAATTTTACAATATCTTAGACTAAAGGGAATTACGAAGTATGAGTTTTACCGGAAAACAGGCATTTCCAATGGCATTCTCTCCCAGAAGAATGGCTTGTCAGAAGATAATCTGTTGAGGTTTCTCTCTTATTATTCCGACATAAATTACAAATGGTTGCTGACCGGTGAAGGAGAAATATTATCTGAAAATGAAAAACAGGAGTCCCGGTCATGTAACCAGCCTCAGCAATATGATAACAGTAATGAATTGAAGATGATAAAGGATCTGGCTGCTGAAAATGCGTTGCTGAAAAAGGAAAACGAAGAACTGAAAGATAAAAAAAAGATAAAAAAAGATAGAAAAAAGTTATCGTTCTGATATTTCCACGGAATATTAATTATTATAATGTCCCCGTCTAATACGGGAAAGGGGATAAAAGAACTGATTGAAGTATCACAATTTTATGAAAACAAAAGAATTTTGTAATTGCCCCCGGTGTCAATACGTCTTACAAAAGTGATCAGTATTTTTGGATAAAGACCAACGGTTTTGGCCTGGCAACTTTTGGCGAACCAAGATTTGCCATGCTCGACCGCGAACAGTAAAAAGAAACAGCGCATCAAAAACGTTGAGCTACTTCAGCAGTTTTGAAATGGCTTTGAATTCGGGAGTTTTTGAACTGCGGGTCAGCTCGAACAAGATGGATTCGCAGGAAGTCATTAAAATGCCTTCATGAAGGAACCGCTCTGTTGCCAGGTCAGTGCTGTGCCTGCTGCGTGAGGAGACACAGTCCATGACCACTACCGGGATATAACCGGCTTCTTTCAGGTCTACGGCCGTTTGAAGGACACAGATATGGCTTTCAATGCCGCAAAGAATCACCTTTTTTGCTTCCGCTTTTTTCAATGCTGCCATGACGGTTTCCTCATCCAGACAGCTAAAGGCCCGTTTTTCAAAGGGACAGAAATTTTTGATTGCCGAGCGGACCGGGTCGACGGTTTCACCCAGCCCTTTGCTGTACTGCTGGGTTACTATCAGCGGAATGCCCAGTTCCTGCAGCCCTTCGATTAATATTTTGCTTTGGCTTAATAGTGCTTCCTGTCCTTTCATCACAGGCACCAGTTTTTCCTGGAGGTCAATGACCAGAGCTGCCGTGTTTTCCTTTGTAATGCGCATGGGTAATTGTGTTGTATTTTACCTGTTCTTTTCTTGTTGCCTGCCTTGTACCGCATGCTGATTGCGGGCCTGATTACGGGATTTGTCTCCCAGGTAGCCGCCGTGATGCCTTTTGGCATAATCTTCGCTGGTAAAGCCGATCTTTTTCATCATCAAAACCACCAGCACATCGCCGATCACGGTCATGGTCGTTGTGGAAGTACTGGGAGTTAAACCCAGAATGCAGACTTCTTTCGGATTTCCGGTATACAAAACCGCATCGGCCATTTTAGCCAGTTCGCTTTCCGGATTACCCGTGATGACAATGATGGGCAGGTTTTTATACAGTTTGTCGGCAAGTTCAACCAGTTCCAGAATCTCCCGTGTTTTTCCGGAGTTGGATACCAGCAGCAGCAGATCGTCAGGCTGAATAACTCCCAGGTCTCCGTGCTGGGCATCACTGGGATGCAGGAAAACGGCCGGGGTGCCTGTTGAACTGAAGGTGGTGGCAATGTTCAGGGCAATTTGTCCGGCCTTTCCCATGCCACTGGCTACCAGCTTCCCGGATAACTGATGTACTTGTTTGTGGATCAGTTCCACGGCTTTGCCGTATTGATCGGATACAGGAATGTTGGCAATGGCTGCCGCCTCATGCCCGATCACTTGCTTAACGTCTTCTGTCATGGCTGTATGCTTTAAACAAACTGCAAAACTACTTTATTTTTTCAGGAATTCAATGCATTTGGAAATGTTTAAACCGGTTATTGCGCTTGTAACCCGATGTTGCTTCGTTTCAGGGGAAAGCGCTTGCCGGCCGGAAACGGTTTCCACCTCGGGGAAAAACCTGGCGGGATTGTCCTTACGGGCAGCCTTTTGTTGGTCAGCACAAAATCGATATTAATGAAATGGTCTTCCCGTTGTCTTCCAAGCCTGAAAAAAATCAGTTGTTCCGGCTATGAATTTTCAGCTTTTGACCGGGTTTGATCCGGTTGCCGTTGCCCATGTTGTTAAGTTTTATGATGTCGGTGTTGGAAACCCCGGGGAATTTTTTGGCAATGGACCATAGCGTATCTCCGCTTTTTACCGTGTAGTACACAAATTCCCCGTCATATTCCGGTTGCATGGCTGTCGAAGCCGTTACCTGTGTATCGGGCACCGGGCGTTTCCGGGCATGTTGTTGCTTCTGGCTGAAACTCATGTCGTTTACAGAAAGGTAAAAGTCTGAATATGCTTTAGGTACATAAATAACCAGTTTTTGTCCGGCCCGGATCAGATTCCGGCGTATATTGTTCCAGTAACGGAGGTCGCTGACCCGAACATGAAACCATTCGGAAATAAAGCCCAGGTTGTCTCCTTCTTTAACCGTGTAGCTTATCCGGGCTTTCCCGTTTATTTCAGCAGGATGATAGGTTTGTCCGTGCGGAACCCGGATTTCATTGTTCGGAAAGAGTTTTTCCCTGTTCCATGCAAATATCTGTTTCTCATAATCGATGAAATTTCCCGTTTGCTCCACGGGGATACGCAGGGGATATGGTTTATCTGCCCTTCCGGGAATGATATTCATACGATACTGGGGGTTCAGCGCCTTCAGTTCCTCCAGGGGAATATCCAATACCTCGGAAACCTGTTTAAAATGAAGGTAATCGTGTATGCGTATGGTATCCGTAACAACCGGAAAATCGGGATACTGCGGGCTCAGCTGATGGGCATGGTAATGGTTCATGACATAGGCAGCTGCAATGAATGCCGGAACGTACCCCCGGGTTTCCCTTGGCAGCCGGTAATAAATGCTCCAGTAATTGCGTTTCCCTCCGGACCGGCGTATGGCTTTGTTCACATTGCCCGGTCCGCAGTTGTAGGCTGCAATAACCAGGTGCCAGTCTTTGTATATTTTATACAGATCATGCAGGTATCTGACCGCTGCTTCGGTCGATTTGACCGGATCGCGGCGTTCATCCACAAAGGTGCCGATCTCCAGCTTGTACATCTTCCCGGTACCGTACATAAATTGCCAGAGTCCGACCGCATTCGCCCTGGACCTGGCGTTGGGATTCAGGGCTGATTCAATTATGGGCAGGTATTTTAACTCCATGGGCAGGTTGTATTTGTCCAGCTGCTCTTCAATGATGGGGAAATAATAAGCCGAAAGTCCCAGGATCAACTCTGTCAGTCCACGCTGTTTCCGGGTGTATAGTTCAATAAAATTCCTGACCGTTTTGTTGAAGGATAAGTCTATATACGATTCTATGGATTGCAGGCGCCCGATGTATACCGAATCCGGAAGTGAGGCCGTGGTGTCTTGTGCGGCTGTATCGGGTATGCTTGCCGGGGGAAAACTGTTCCGGATGTACCAGGAACTGATAAGACTGTCCAGCTGTTCCGAGAAGAGGTCGTTCAGGTTCTCATCGGGACGGGCATAAACGGCTTCGTAGCCGTGGATGGTGTCGAGCGCCACGACTTCAATCCGTTTGATCTGCCTGAGCGTTCCCTTGCCCAGGGGACTTGCACTAAGCTGGCCTGCCAGACCGAGAACAAACACGATTAACAGGGGTATATTCCTCATGTCTTTTTTCCTTTTTAAAAATTAATAACACAGTGTATTCCCATAACCGGTTTATCCATGGCGTATGCCGGCTGGGGGATCCAGCTCATTGTCAGATCATCACTGATGTCAAAGCCAAACAAGTGAGCGTCTACCGTGGCATCGATGATGGTCAGGGCGTAAAAAGCTACCGAACCGATGATGCACAGGTCCCGGTATCTTCTGGCACTGTTTTTGGCTTTTTTCAGCCGGGTGGTAAAGAGCTGGACTTGGGAAGGGTCATCGAAATCCCAGACGCCTTCAATGTCCAGATCCAGGTAAGCCGTGGTCTCTGGGTCATCGTCGCTAATGTCGATATAGGCTTCTTTGTAGTCTTTGTAATAACCATGGTTCCAGCTAATGGCGTAGAACAGGGCTCCAAATCCGCCATATACCAGCGGAAGTTTCCAGTATTTCTTGTTATAGATTTGTCCGGCTCCGGGAATCAGGGACAGGAGTGTGGCTTTATGCGCAGAATGTTCCTTTATCTCCGGTTTTTGTTTTATTGTATCGACTGGTTCTGTGCTCTTTTCCTGCAGGCTGTCCGCCGGCTGCCGGTTTAAACCGGCAGCTTCGGACTCCTGTCCGTAAACCCCCTGCAACAGGAGTATCAGAATCAGTATCAGGGGGGGGCACAAAAAGCGTTTATTTGCCTGCATACTTATGCATTGAGTTTGTCCAGAATGCCCATGATCCGTTCCAGATCGCCCGGAGAACCAAAGGGAATGACTATTTTCCCTTTCCCCTTGTTGTTGAGGAAGAAATCGACCCGTGTATTGAAGTATTTGCTTAGGTGATCCTGCAGTTCTCCATATTCGGAAGGATATTTTTCTTTTTTCTCAGGTTCGTTGCCTGGTTTCATGGACGGATTATTCTGGGCACGGACCAGTTCCTCCACTTTCCTAACGGAAAGATCTTCTTTCAGTATGCGGTGGTAAATAATCAGCTGATTTTCCGCGTCGGGTATGTTAACCAGGGTACGGGCATGTCCCATGCTGATTTTTTTGTCAATGATTCCCCGCTGGATGGCCGTGGGAAGTTTCAGCAGCCGGAGGTAATTTGCAATGGTCGACCTGTTTTTTCCAACCCGTTCACTCAGGGTTTCCTGGGTGAGCCGGCATTCCTCAATCAGCCGTTGGTAGGAGAGAGCCACTTCAATTGCATCCAGATCTTCCCGCTGAATGTTTTCGATCAGGGCCATTTCCAGCATGCCGTTATCTTCTGCTATCCGCACATAAGCCGGTATGGTTTTCAGTCCGGCCAGCTTGGAGGCTCTGAGACGTCTTTCTCCTGCAATAATTTGATACCGGCCTTCTCCGGTTTTTCTCAGGGTAATGGGCTGGATAATACCGATCTCTCTGATGGAAGCGGCCAGTTCATTCAGCGCTGTCTCTTCAAACGTGGTTCTTGGTTGAAAGGGATTGGCTTCAATATTATCCACCGGGATTTCGCTGATGGACGTATTGTGGTCCGTTCTTGTTCCGGCATCGTCTATCAGTGCCCCCAGGCCTCGGCCCAATGCATTCCTTTTCGCCATAATATTTTCTCCAATAGGTTATTCAATGATTTTTTCCGAATTCTTCATCCTGGTCAGTTCATTCTTTTGCAGGATTTCCCGGGCCAGGTTCATATAACTGGAAGCTCCTTTGGAACTGGCATCGTAAAGAACAGCCGGCATTCCGTAACTGGGAGCCTCACTAAGCTTGATGTTTCTGGATATCAGCGTGTCAAACACCATATCTCCGAAGTGGGTCCGGACTTCTTCCAGTACCTGGTTTGACAGGTTGAGCCGGGAGTCGTACATGGTCAGCAGGAATCCTTCTATTTCAAGCTCCGGGTTCAGTCGGTTTTGGATGATCTTAATTGTGTTCAGCAGCTTACCCAGTCCTTCCAGCGCAAAATATTCGCACTGGACGGGAATAATGACCGAGTCGGATGCCGTCAGGGCATTGACTGTGATCAAGCCCAGCGAAGGAGAACAGTCGATCAGGATGAAATCGTATTCATCCCTGATTTTTTCGATGATGACCGACAGGATCTTTTCCCGGTTGGGCAGGTTGAGCATCTCAATTTCAGCTCCGACCAGGTCAATGTGCGAAGGGATCAGGTCCAGTCCGGTGATTTCCGACTTCAGCATAATCTGATGAGGATCCATATCGTCAACAATGCACTCGTAAATGCTGGTTTTTACATTGCGAACATCAAAACCGATCCCTGAAGTGGCATTAGCCTGGGGATCTGCATCAATGATCAGTACTTTTTTTTCAAGTACAGCCAGGCTGGCAGCCAGATTAATTGCGGTTGTCGTTTTTCCCACCCCGCCTTTCTGATTTGCAAGTGCAATAATTTTTCCCATGGAATCCTGAATTTTGCTGTGCCTCAAAGTTAATATTTTATGCAGGACAAAATTAGTAAAATTTTGCAGGGGAACAGGTCTTCTCAAATGTTAAAAAGAAATAATGAAGACCTTCTATGACTGGGCAAAGCAATCAGGAGGCTATCGGCAAAACGGAACTGCTATCCGTGCAGCTGCGAAGTCCGGAAATTTATTTACTGGGGATCTATGTCGGCATAGGCAACCAGACCGCTGTAACGGGGCAAGCTTCTGATTTGTTCAAGGCTTTCCAGAATGTGCCGTTTACGTATGGAAAGGCGCGGGTCTCGTTCCAGTTTAATCCAGATTTCTTTCTGGTACCAGTTCTGTATGCGGTTGATTACCGGATATTCAGGTCCGAGTATATTTCTGCCAAAAAGCCTGCGCAGAGGAACAGCCAGCAATTCGGCCCCCGAATCAAGACGTTCCCGGTTGCGGTGTTTCAGAACAATGCGGACCAGACGGGTATAGGGAGGATAACGGAATAACTTGCGTTCGGCCATCTGCTGACGGAACAGCCGGGGGTAATTGTTCGCTGTAACTTCCTGCAGAACAGGGTGTTCGGGCTGACTGGTCTGAATGATCACTTTCCCCTGCTTGTTTTTTCGGCCGGCCCGTCCACTGACCTGGGCTATTAGCTGATAAGCCCGTTCATAGGAACGGAAATCGGGATAACTAAGAAACTGGTCGGCATCCAGGATGCCGACCAGACTGACATGGTCAAAATCCAGTCCTTTGGCTACCATCTGGGTTCCTACAAGCACGTCGATCTGCCGGTTTTCAAACTGATGGATAAGCCGTTCAAAGCGTCCTTTTGCCCGGGTGGTATCCAGATCCATACGGGCAATCCGGGCTTCCGGGAAGAGCAGCTGGAGTTCTTCCTCAAGTTTTTCTGTTCCGAACCCCTTTGCCCGGATGGCTTCCGAACCACATTCCCCGCAGCAGACAGGCAGACTTTCTGCATGTCCGCAGTAATGGCAGACCAGGGCATTGGTGTGTTTGTGGTAGGTCAGGCTTACGTCGCACTGGCTGCAGCGGGGAATCCATCCGCAGGAGCTGCATTGCAGGTAAGGGGCAAAGCCTCGCCGGTTCTGAAACAGGATAACCTGTTCCTGCTGTTCCAGAACCCGTTCTATTTCCCTGTGCAGAACCGGGCTAAGCATTGCATGCATTTGTTTGCGGTGTATGGCCTGGCGAATGTCGGTTACGATCATCTCGGGCAGACGGATATTCCGAAAACGCTGCGGAAGCTCGGTAAGCGTGTATTTCCCGTTCTTCGCGTTATAATAGCTTTCAAAGGAGGGGGTGGCTGTACCCAAAACCACCCGGGCCCGGTGGAGTTGTCCCAGTACTATTCCTACATCGCGGGCATGGTAACGGGGCGCCGGATCAAACTGTTTAAAACTGCTCTCGTGTTCTTCATCCACGATGATCAGTCCCAGTTCCCGGAAAGGCAGAAAAACAGCCGAACGGGTGCCCAGAATAAGCTGCGAGGAAGGGCCGTATCCCTGTTGCACCCGGCGCCATGTTTCCAGTCTTTCGGCATCGCTGAAGCGGGAATGATAAATGCCGGCCTGCCCGCCAAAAGCTTTTTTCAACCGGTTTATCAGTTGGGTTGTCAGGCCGATCTCGGGAACCAGATAAAGCACCTGTCTGTGCCGGGCCAGTTGTTCTTCTATCAGCTTAATGTAGATTTCTGTCTTTCCGCTGGAAGTAACCCCGTAGAGCAGGACCGGCCGGCTGGTATTTGCTGTCCTGATTTTTTCGTATACCTGCTGCTGGACTTCGTTCAGGGCAGAAATATGCATCTCGTCCGGAGATTCACCGGTAAGCCGGTCTGTTTCCACTTCCCCGATCCGCACGAGCTTTTTGCCGGCCAGACTCCTCAGAGTATGCTCTGAAGCGCCGCTTTCCTGAAGCAATTTTTTCTTTTCTATGCTGGGCCGTTTTTCCGGATGGTAGCGGGTTTCTGCCAAGAAAAACAGGAAGAGCTCCCGTTGTTTTTTTGCCCGTTTTAATTTTTCCAGAGCTGCCCGGATCTGATCCTCTGTCAGGACAGAAGCATCGGGAAACACATGGGCCACCGTTTTGGGCCGGTAGCTTTCTCCGATCCTTTCTTCTGTCAGAATTGTATTTCTTTCGAGCAGTATTTTCAGAGTGGCATGAAGCGAACGCTTTTCTGCAAACCGGCCCAGTTCCCTGATGTTCATCGGTCCGTTTTCCTGGAGGGCAAGCAGCAGCTTTTCTTCTTCCGGTGTAAGGTCCACAGACCGGTTTCCTTGTCGGTTCAGACTGATGAGTGTCTTACTTTCCAGTTTCAGGGCAGAGGGTAAGCCCGCTTTGTACACTTCTCCCAGGGTGCAGCAGTAATAGTTTGCCATCCATTCCCAAAGCCGCAGTTGCAGGGGGTGGACAACCGGTTCCTTGTCCAGGATGGCGTCGATATTTTTCAGATCAAAACTTCCCTGAGGCGGGTCGTTGTGAAGGCGGAATACCAGGGCAGAGAAAAATTTCCGGCGGCCAAACTGAACAATCACGCGAATTCCTACCCGGACGGACGGCTGAAAATCCGGTGGAACCCGGTAGGTAAACCTGTCGTGCAGCGGAAAGGGCAGGATTACTTCGGCATAGAGTTCTTGCGGGTAATTGTTCATCGTTTCTGGATATATGCCTGCCGGTATCATACCGGTGCTTTTCGGGAGCAGCCCGAAAGCAGACTTGTTCGTGCAAACTTCGTAAAAATTATTTAGAATCATTGCCGGTTAAGCGATCCTGTTGATAAGTTGACCAACTTCTTCGGAAAGCCCGCTCGCTGATTTGTCCCGGCAGAATGGCCTGCCACTTTGTTGCCGGAGGAATGTTTTTTGCAGATGGGCCGGAATAATGAAAGGATGCAGAATATCCGGAAGGAATAATGCTTATTTTTGATATTTAAAAATAAGAACAAATGTTTACGCTAATTATCAGTCTGACGGCTTTGTTGCTGGGCTATCTGTTTTATTCACGGTTGGTTGAACGTTATGCCGGGGTCAATGCCGGGCGTAAAACCCCGGCATTTTCCATGCAGGACGGAGTCGACTACCTGCCTTTGCCCTGGTGGAGAACCTTTTTGATTCAATTCCTGAATATTGCCGGACTTGGTCCGATTTTCGGAGCGGTTGCGGGGGCCATGTGGGGGCCTGTGGCCTATCTGTGGATTGTGCTTGGTGCTGTTTTCGCCGGCGGAGTGCATGATTATTTCTCAGGTATGCTTTCCATGCACCACAGGGGGCTGAGTATTACAGAGGTCATTGGAATTTACCTGGGGCCTGCCGCAAAACAGCTCATGCGCGTGTTTACCGTAATGCTGATGGTTATCGTTGGGGCCGTATTTATTACCGGGCCTGCCGGTATTTTGCGCGATATAACCGGTGGATTCGGCGGACCGGCCTTTTGGGTGATGGTTGTCTTTGTTTACTATATTCTGGCCACTATGCTGCCGATTGATAAGATCATCGGGAAACTCTATCCTTTGTTCGGTTTTGCCCTTTTGTTTATGGCGGTAGGACTGATTGCCGCACTGCTGGTTAAGGGGTATGCCATTCCCGAGCTGAACTGGTCTTCTCTGAAAAATTTTCATCATCACGCGGAAAAATTTCCGGTTTTCCCCATGTTGTTTATTACCATTGCCTGCGGGGCCATATCCGGCTTCCATTCCACCCAGTCTCCCTTGATGGCCCGGTGCCTGACCAATGAAAAGCTCGGTCGGAGGGTGTTTTACGGGGCGATGATTACCGAGGGCGTCGTGGCCGTGATCTGGGCCTCCATCAGCATGACGGTGTTCGGCGGTATCCGCGAACTGAATGTGCTGATGGAACAGCAGCAGGGAAATGCTGCCGTATTGGTGAATGACATTTCCATTCTTCTGTTGGGAAAATTTGGCGGTTTTCTGGCTTTGCTGGGCGTAGTGGCTGCACCCATTACTTCGGGAGATACGGCTTTTCGCAGTGCCCGGCTCATTGTGGCGGATTTTTTGCATTTCAGGCAGGGACCACTGAAAAACCGCCTACTCATAAGTCTTCCCCTTTTTATGGCAGGGTTCCTGCTTACCCGGATTAATTTCAGCATTATATGGAGGTATTTTGCCTGGGCCAATCAAACCCTGGCCACCGTCGTGCTCTGGATGATCAGCGTTCATCTGCTTCAAAAGGAAAAGCCGGTCTGGATTAGCCTTATACCGGCTGTTTTTATGACTGCTGTTGTCAGCACTTACATTTTACTGGCTCCGGAAGGCCTTGCCTTGGAAGGAAAGATAGCTTATCCGGCAGGATTGTTACTGACAGCTGGGGTTACCGGCTGGTTTTTCTGGTTCCGGCTGCATCGGCTTTGCTTTTGGCGTTCCCCGCTACAGGAAGATAAAACAAATGTCCGGTAAGTTCGTTCCGCTGGGCCGGTCGCAGCTGTCTCCCGGTATCGGGCAAGAGGAGTTTTCGTATCTCATCTTATTCGTTTTTCAGCCACTCAAAGAGATGATAGTGTTCATCCGACATGCCCAGACGTTCATAGACCCGCTGGGCTGTTTTGTTGTTCTTGTCGGTGTACAGCCGGATTCCTTTCAGCTCCTGAGTATTGTCAACCAGTTCCCGGATATGACCGTAAAGTGCACGGTAAATTCCCTTTCTGCGGAACTCCGGAAGAACGTAAACCGACTGGATCCAAAGCACAGTTCCGTTTCTCCAGTCGCTCCATTCGTAAGTAGTGAGCAGTGATCCGATAAGCTGTCTGTTTTTTTCGGCCACATAGTAATTTCCTTTGGACGGGTCTTTGAAAACCGCGTTGACTCCAAGTGTAACCACATGCGGGTCCAGCCTGAGCTTTTCAGTTTCTGCTGCCAGGGCAATCTGAAAGCTGATGATTTGCAGGGCGTCGTTGGGATTGGCTTTTCGGATAATCATGATTATGAAAGGATTTGACGTTTCTGCTTATACAAATGTATAAAAAAACCGGGAATAGACAGCCGGGACTATAGTCTTCAGGGAAAGATAAGTCCCATTTTGTGCAGGATATGCTGCAAGCCGAGTTTGTCTCCTGCCGGGATGATGATTTGTATCCGGTTTTTGTCCAGCAGTATCTTTGCTTCGGGTCCTACTTCACCGGTAAGCAACCGGGTAACACCCTCTATTTGCAGCATTCCGACCACCCTGGCGGGGGCATCTTCCTTATCATTGCAGAAAGGATTACCGATAAAGCGGCTGGTTTTTCCGTCGGTGATCAGGAAACAGCGGCATTTCACAAATTTCAGATCCATGCTGGCCGTAAGCTTTCTGGCTGTCGCACTGATTGCAATCATTCTTTTCCGGTTAATTTTATTTTTTTTGCTCAGCTAATTTTGCCCTGACATTTAGCTGTTTGAAGAAAACAAGTCAAATTGGTATTTTGTTCACATTCCGTCCGGGTTGACGGAAGCATTGTTAAATAACGTATACAAAAGAAAACCTACTGCTGCGTCATTGAATCATTTCCATTATATTTGCATTCTCAATGGATATGATATGAAGTTTTCAATTGCGGGAATCGGATTAATCCTTTTTTGCCTGAATGTATTTTCCCAGCCGGTTTCTTCCGGTATTTTCAGCCTGCCTGAAAATATGCATCAGGGTATTGTCCGGCGGATTAGTCCTGTTCAGAATGCGCGGATTGACAGTCTTCTGCAAAATCATATCCGGCAGAACAAGCGTATGGAAGGAACCGAGGGGTACCGGCTGGAAATTTTTTTCAGTTCGGGCAGCCGTTCGCGGGAAGAAGCCCTGCAAAGAAAAACCGAATTCCTGAGAAAATTTCCTGATGAAACGGCCTACATGTTGTTTCTGACTCCGAATTTCAAGGTTCGTGTGGGAGACTGCCGGACCAGGAGCGAAGCTCTGAAGCTTAAGGAAAGGATTCGAAAAGACTATCCCAATGCGTTTATTGTTCCTGACATCATTCAGTTTCCCGAATTATACACCGACAAGACCAATGAGTGAGTTGATTAAGCATGAGTGTGGCATTGCGCTGATCCGTTTGAGGAAACCTCTGGAGTATTACCAGAAAAAGTACGGAACCTGGCAGTATGGCCTCAATAAACTGTATCTGTTGATGGAGAAGCAACACAACCGCGGTCAGGATGGTGCCGGGGTTGTGAGTGTGAAACTGGAACTGAAGCCGGGGCAGGAGTATATCCACCGTTACCGTTCTGTTCAGCAAAATCCTATCAAGGATGTGTTCGACAAGTTGGGGAAAAGTGTAAAAAAAGCCCTCAAATCTGGGGCGGATATCAATCAGGTTGACTGGGTGTATGAGCACCTGCCCTATGCGGGGGAGCTTTACCTTGGACATTTACGTTATGGTACGTTCGGGCATAACAGCATAGAGTATGTGCATCCGGTGATGCGCCAGAACAACTGGAAGTCGAGAACCCTGGTGCTGGCCGGGAATTTTAATCTGACCAATACTGATGAGTTGTTCCGGAAACTGATTGACCTGGGACAACATCCGAAGAATTATACCGATACGGTGACCGTGCTGGAAAAGGTGGGGCACTTTTTGGACGAGGAAAACCAGATCAGGTTCCGGCAGTATAAGAACGAAGGTTATTCCAACCGGGAGATTTCACCTCTGATTGAGGACAATCTGGATATTCAGACCATTCTGGAAAATTCAAGTAAGGACTGGGACGGAGGGTATACCATTGCCGGACTGATTGGTCACGGTGATGCTTTTGTGACCCGTGATCCCTGGGGAATACGGCCTGCCTACTATTATGTGGATGAGGAAATCGCGGTGGTTGCTTCCGAGCGTCCGGTTATCCAGACGGTGATGGATGTGAAGGGCGATCAGGTTCGTGAGGTCAATCCGGGAGAAGTCCTTATAATCCGGAAGGACGGTTCTGTTTTTACGCAGATGATCCGGGTGCCTCATGAACGCCGGTCCTGCTCCTTTGAGCGGATCTATTTCTCCCGGGGAAGCGACAAGGATATCTACATGGAACGGAAACAGCTGGGTATCCTGTTGGCACCTGCCATTCTGAAAAGTATAGACTTTGACATAGAGAATACGGTTTTTTCCTATATTCCCAACACTTCGGAAACAGCCTTTTACGGGATGATGCAGGGGGTGCGCAAACATCTGCTGGACTGGAAAAAAAAGAAAATCAGGTCAGGAAACGGGAGCATGAGCGAAGCGGAGCTGGAGGAAATCATTTCCCGGGAGCCCCGGGTGGAAAAGATTGCCATAAAGGATGTCAAGCTGCGTACCTTTATATCCGATGATGCGAGTCGTGAAGATCTGGTGGCCCATGTGTATGATGTGACTTACGGGGTAATCCGGGAAGATCGGGATAACCTGGTCATCATTGATGATTCCATCGTGCGGGGAACCACCCTGAAAAAAAGTATTCTGAAAATTCTTGCCCGGCTTCATCCACGGAAAATTGTGGTGGTTTCATCAGCTCCTCAGATCCGGTATCCCGATTGTTACGGGATCGATATGGCCGTTCTGGGCAAATTCGTGGCCTTTAATGCAGCCATTGAATTGCTGAAGGACCAGGGTAAAGATGAGGTGATCGATACGGTTTACCGGAAGTGTAAGGCCCAGCAAAATCTTCCCAAGGAAGAAATTGTGAATTATGTGAAGGATATTTACAGTCCGTTTTCCGATGGGGAAATTTCGGCTAAAATTGCCGAACTGCTCCGTCCGGAAGCTTGTCAGACAGAAATAGAGCTTGTTTACCAGACTATTGATAACCTGCATAAAGCCTGCCCGAACGATGCGGGCGACTGGTATTTTACCGGCAATTATCCCACCCCCGGAGGGAACAAGGTGGTCAATACTTCTTTTATCAATTATGTGGAGGGGGTGGAAGACCGGGCTTACTGAGCTTTGTTATGAATGTGCAGTTTGTGCCCGTTATTTGATTTCCGGGTACGTGTTCTGAATGTTGTCTTTATCGCGGATGTAGGTTTCTATATGCCGGTCCTTTTTGGCTTCGTAAATGTCCTGGATGGTGACAATGATCCCGGTTTCCTCCACATCGCCGAACCGGTCGTTCAGCACCGTTCCAAAGGTCTTCATGGACGGACTCAGGTTCATGTAGGCATTGATCAGCGGAGGAATGTTTTCTCCGTGTTCGCGAACCTGCTGGGTCAGAATCCGGTAATCTTCTTTATAGGATCCTCCTTTAAATATTTTTCGCAGTTTTTCGATGTCCAGGTTCAGTTCCATCGGCTTTTTCGGATAAACCAGCCTGTCCTTGTCCCTGAAATATTTCTGAAAGAAGAACAGTATCATGTCGCGTGCTTCCACATTGAAATGGGTGTACATGGTAACTTTCCCGAAAAAATATTTTATTTCGGGATGGTCTACGGTCAGGGCTCCAAGTCCGTCCCACAGATTATCAAGGGCGAACAGGGCTTTGGCTCCTGCTTTGCTCGACTGATAAGCCGGCTGGACAAAAGAACGGCCCAACTCCAGCGTATAGGGCAGGTAGTTTTTTTTGAATTCTTCGGAAAAATGGAACAGACGGGCCGTAGCCAGCGGAACATCCCCGTTTCCGTCTTCTTTCAGTCCTTCGCCCAGAATGTACCGGTATCCGCCTAAAATTTCCCGGGCATCAGGATCCCAGACAATCAGCTGGCGGTAAGGATGCTCACAGGTATCATACTGGTCAATGTCCAGATCCTTCCCCGTTCCTCCGCCGGCATCGCGGAAGGTAATCTCCCGCAGTCGACCGATTTCATGCATGATATTGGGAGAATCGTGATCGGTGATTACGTAGATCTCGTTGTCTCCTTTGTTGGTCTTCCTCAGTAGCTTACCCAGAGTAAGCTCCCGGATGATCATCTCCTTGGCTACGGGTGCAGCAATATCCTTCATACTCGGTCCTGTATTTTTATAAAGAGCTACAAAACTAAAAAAAATAATTCAGATTTGTTTTTCGGGCAGGGAATAAACAAGCTGCCGTATCTCGGCGGCCCATTCCAAGGGCGTTTTCTGCTTGTTAAAGCGCTGAAAAGGAACGGGTTTTCCAAAGATAAGGGTGAATTCACTGTTTCTGTGCCGGAAAGTTTCATCAGACAGGAAGAACATTTCCAGGTTCCAGGGGATGCCCAATGTCGTGCGCAGCCAGGCCAGATTGTAAAAAAAAGCCGAATTCCGGCCGCTGATGTGGACGGGAATGATATCTCGCTGGTATTCCACTGCTTTTTGAATAAAGTGTTTTTTCCATTCCGTGTCCATGACCTTTCCGTGCTTTTTGCGGGAGGCCAGTCCGGACGGAAAAATCAGGATTTGTGCATCCGAGCGGTACTGTTCTTCGAGATAGCGGGCTGCTTCCCTGCTGTGGCCTCCGTGTTTGTTGAGCGGTATAAAAATGTCTTTCAGTGGCTCAATTTTCATCAGTATATCGTTTACCAGGAACCGGAGTTCGCCCATCCGGTCGTATACAGTGCCCATCAGCAGGAGCGAATCAAAACCCCCCAACGGATGATTGGAGACAAAAATAAAACGTCCGTGGTCCGGTATGTTTTCCAACCCGTATACGTGCTGGCGGACATTGAAATGCCTGAGCATATGGTGAACAAAATCAATTCCCCGGAAGGTCCCGTACAGGGCCATGATTTCATTGATTTCGGGAATGTGCATTATCCGGTCAATGTAATTGTAAACAAAAGAAGGCAGTAACCGGGCCAGACGGGGATTTTTTTCTTCGAAAAGCACCCGGATGTCTATCGGGCGGACGGTTTTGTTTGGTTCTTCCGGCATGGTTGCATCGTTTGAATTCCGAAAAATATAAAAAATATTGATTTCGGCTTTTGTCGCGAGGGCAATCTTCAGAATAAAAGAGTTATTAACGGCATTCCGGTTCTTCTTTATTTTTGGTTAAGTGGCTTATATATAGATATTTTATTTTTGTTTTTGAACAATGATCCGTCAGATATCAACAGAAAATAAACAACAACGGGAAAATGGAGAAGTGGAAAAATGTGACTGAAAGTGACTGAGAATGGGATAAATTAAATCGAATTCCGTAATTTTACAATGGATTTTAACAAATAGGGGATAAGCTCATGGATTTCTCGGCAGAAAAAAAAGCCACGGTTGACGAAAAGGGAAGGGTTGTGCTGCCTGCAGATTACAAGAATGAAATGGGAGGCAGGATACCCGGCGGCCAGCTGGCTGTTGAGCAGGATCCCTATGAGAAATGCCTGAATATCTATCCCATGGATTTTTGGGAAAAACGACTTGCTTTTCTGAAAGGGAAACTGAACCGGAACAACCGGGAACAAAGTCGTTTGCTGGATCTGATTTACCGGAGTTTTAAGCTTATTCAGGTTCCGGAAAACGGTCGGATGAACCTTCCCAATAGCTTTTTGCTCAGAGCCGGGATTGTCCGGGACGTGGTTTTTGTTGGTCAGGGCAACCGGATCAGACTCTGGGATGTGAGTGAGTATGAAAGCTATCTCGGTTCGATGGGGGGTTACGGGGAGTTGTTTGAGAAACATTTCGGAAGGCTGGAGGAACTGGAGGATCAGGTATGAGCCAGGCATACCACATACCGGCGTTATTGAAGGAGAGTATTGACGGGCTGCATATTCGTGGAGAAGGCGATTATGTAGACGTGACCTTTGGCGGGGGAGGGCATTCCCGGGCCATTCTGGAAAAGCTTTCTTCCGGACGTCTTTTTGCCTTTGATCAGGATGCGGATGCTGCAGCCAATATTCCTGATGATCCCCGTTTTTATTTTGTACGTCATAATTTCAGATATCTCCGGAACTTTCTTCGGTATGCCGGATTGAAAAGCGTAGACGGAATTTTGGCAGACCTGGGGGTTTCCTTTCATGATTTTGACAGGGCCGATCGTGGTTTTTCCTTTCGTTTTCCGGGGGAACTGGACATGCGAATGAACCGGAATGCGGGGCTTACGGCCGCAGATCTGGTGAATCAATATCCGGAGGATGAGCTGGTACGTATCTTCCGGGAATACGGAGAGATAGGAAATGCCCGGCGTTTGGCCAGACAACTGCTCGGTGCCCGGGAGAAGGAACAGCTAACAACTATCGGGCAATTTCGGGAAATCATTGCTCCCTGTGTTCCCAAAAAGCAGGAGAACAAATATATGGCCCGGGTTTTTCAGGCCCTGCGTATTGAAACCAACGGCGAGCTGGAAGTTCTGAAAGATTTTTTGTTACAAAGTGTTGAGCTGCTCAAACCCGGGGGGCGGCTGGTCGTTATTACCTATCATTCCCTGGAGGACCGTCTAGTTAAGAATTTTATGCGGGCCGGGAATTTTGAGGGGAAAGCTGAAAAGGATTTTTACGGGCAGGTGAAAACCGTGCTCCGGCCGGTAAATCGTAAGGTGATTGTGCCTGACGGTAAGGAAATCGCTTTGAATCCGAGAGCCCGAAGTGCCAAACTAAGAATAGCGGAGAAAAAATGAGCAGGAAAGAACAACCGGCAGAAGGAAACGGGAAACCACGCAGGAACAGGCTGCGCTCCTTTCTGGGAGGAAACCTGCTGGCCAGCGAAAAAATGCTCAGGCATTTGCCGTTGGTATTTTTTCTTGTTATCCTGGGCATTTTGCTGATCACCAACCGCTATTGGGCACAGCGGACGATCAGGCAGATTGAAGCCGTTCAGGATTCCATCAAGGAACTGAAGGCCGAATCGGTGACTTACGAAACGGAACTGATGCGGATGTGCCGGCCTTCCGAGATTGCCGAAAGGGTAAGGGAGAGCGGACTAAACCTGCAGGAACTGCAGGAGCCTCCGCGGAAACTGAAGGTTCAGAAATTGAAGAAAAGCGAGCATCCGGGGAAAAAACAACCGTTTGTGTCCGGAGCGGAACCGTAATTTGCAGGGGAATATGGAAATCAGAAAAGATATCACTTTCCGTATCGGATTGATCTATTTCCTGGCAGTGCTGATGGGAATCATCATCGTGGCCCGGATCGTTATAATACAGACCGTAGATACGGAACACTGGGAACAGATCGCCCGGAACCTGAAAAACAACACCACGGAAATCCTGGCCAAGCGGGGAAACGTCTGTGCTGATGACGGCAGCATACTGGCCACTTCCATACCGTATTATGAATTGCGGATGGACCTGGCTGCTCCCCGGGTTGTTCAGGTATTCGAATCGCATGCCGGACAGTTTATTCTGGAGATGTCCGGATTTTTTGGCTTTTCCCAATCGCGTTTCAGACAGCAATTGATGAGGGCTTTTCAGACCGGTAACCGCTGGTTCCTGCTCTATCCTGGGAAGGTCGACCATAACCGGTTGCAGCAATTTAAAAAGCTGAAGATGATGAGCCGTTCCTATTTTGGAGCCGGACTCATTATTGTGGGTGAAAGCACGCGGGTTATGCCGCATGGCGATATGGCCAGCCGTACCCTGGGAAGCCTGAACAAGGGAGTATACGGAGGCGTTCACGGCAAAGTGGGGTATTCTGGCATCGAAGGTATCATGGAGAGTTATCTGGCCGGGGAGAACGGGATCGCCCTGAAACGGAACTTTTCGGGGCAATGGGTGAATGTGCCGGTACGGGAGCCTCGTGACGGGCAGGATGTGATTACCACCATCAATGTCAATCTGCAGGATTTCACACAAAATGCACTGATGCAGCAGATGCAGCAGTCGCAGGCCGAATGGGGAACAGCCGTTGTCATGGAAGTAAAAACCGGTGCAGTGAAAGCCATTGCTAATCTCGGTCGCCGTTCAGACGGCAGTTATGAGGAAACTTACAATTATGCTCTCGGACATGCCGGTTGCGGTGAACCCGGCTCCACCTTTAAGCTGGTGTCGCTGATGGTAGCTATGGAACAAGGCTATGTGGACACGGCCGATGTGTTTGATACGGGCGTGGGGCGCTGGGACTACCGGGGACAAACCATTTATGACAGTGATTACGGGCGGGGAGGTCATGGCCGGATCAGCATGAAACGTATTTTTGAGCTGTCTTCCAATGTGGGAGTTGCCCGGATCATTACCCGTTTTTATGAAGGACGGGAAAAGGAATTTATTGACCGGATCAATAACTTCGGACTGAACAAGCCGCTGGGACTGGGTTTTGCCGGAGAGGGGGTGCCTTACGTGAAATATCCCGGAGACCGGAACTGGTGGGGACCTTCCCTGGCCTGGATCTCTTATGGTTATGAGTTGAAACTGACACCCCTGCAGACACTGACTTTTTACAATGCCGTGGCTAACGGGGGTAAAATGATGAAGCCCCTGTTTGTCTCCGAAGTGAAAGAAAACGGGCTTTTGGTCAGGAGGTTTGAACCTGAGGTGCTCAATCCGGCCATCTGTTCAAAGGAAACTCTGGGGAAAGCGCAGGCTATGCTCGTGGGGGTTTGCAAAAACGGTACCGGGCGTTCGCTGAGTAATCCTTATTTTCCTATTGCCGGAAAAACAGGAACGGCCCAGGTGGCCTTTCAGGATCAGGGCTATTCCAAAAACGGGAGGAAAAATTATCAGGCGTCTTTTTGCGGTTATTTCCCGGCCGATGATCCCCGGTATTCGGCTATTGTGGTTATTGTCGGACCAAAGGGAAGGTATTACGGAGGATCTGTGGCCGGTCCTGTTTTCCGGGAAATTGTCGGGAAAACCTATGCTGCTTTTCTTGAACCCCGTCAGGACACCAGCATGGAAGTGGCTCCTGTGCCTGAGATCAGGACGGCTTTCCGCGAGGAAGCCGAAACGCTTATCCGGGAACTGGAACTTCCGGTGCAGCTCGGTCTTTTGCCGGGAGAACGGTTTCGTCTTGAATCCGGAAAAGAACAGTCCGGGTTTAGCGGGCAGTTTCCGGGGAAAAGGCAGGTTCCTGACGTTACCGGAATGGGAGGCAGCGATGCTCTTTATCTGCTGGAGCAACACGGGCTCAGGGTAGTGCTTCGGGGGGTGGGTGCGGTCAGGCGCCAGTCCGTTCCGCCGGGGACGGATATACGGAAAGGACAAACCATTTATCTGGATCTGAATACCTGAAATAATGAAAACATTGAAAGACATATTATCCGGATTGGATTACGAGTTGATCAGCGGGGATTTGCAGGTTCCCGCCGGACCAATTTGTTTTGATTCCAGGCAGGTGAAACCCGGCTATATGTTTGTCGCTGTGAGAGGCACTCATACGGATGGGCATGCATATATTCCCAAAGCCCTGGAAAACGGGGCGTCGGTTATCGTTTGTGAACGGGTTCCCGAAGAAGGCCGACCGGCTGCCTGGATCCGGGTGCCCGATGGGGGACGGGCTGTCGGACTGCTGGCTTCGGCCTGGTACGGCCATCCCTCCCGGAAGTTAAAGGTGGTTGGCGTGACCGGAACAAACGGGAAGACCACCATAGTCACCTTGTTGTACCGGCTTTTTAACCAGCTGGGACACCGGAGCGGACTGATCTCCACCATCCGTTATTATGTGGGAGAAGAACAGTTTCCGGCCAGTCATACCACTCCCGATGCTCTGCAGATTCAGTATTTGATGGCCCGGATGGTGGAGACCGGCTGTACACATTGTTTTATGGAGGCCAGTTCACATGCCATTGACCAGAATCGCATCAGCGGAATTGATTTTGACGGGGCTGTCTTTACCAACCTGACCCATGATCATCTCGATTATCACAATACTTTTGCAGAATACCTGAAAGCCAAGAAGAAATTATTCGACGGGCTTTCGGAAGGAGCCTTTGCCCTGACCAACGGCGATGAGAAGAACGGACAGGTTATGCTGCAGAATACCCGGGCGGGTAAAAAGGCCTATGCGCTGAAAACCCTGGCTGATTATAAGGGGAAGGTGCTGGAGAAACAGCTGGACGGCATGCTTTTGCAGATTGATATGCAGGAGGTATGGACCCATTTTTCCGGGGTTTTTAATGCCTATAACCTGATGGCTGTTTACGGCACGGCCTGTCTGCTTGGAGAGCAGCCGGACCGGGTTTTACAGGTGCTGAGCAGTCTGAAACCGGTGGAGGGACGTTTTGAAATTATCCGTTCACCGGAAGGAAAATATGCCATTGTCGATTATGCCCATACCCCAGATGCCTTGAAAAATGTACTTCGCGGAATCAATGAGATTCGTACCGGCGAGGAGCGGCTGATCACCGTGGTGGGAGCCGGAGGAGACCGGGACCGGAGCAAACGTCCGGAAATGGTTCGGGAGGCAGTGCTGCAGAGCGATCAGCTGATTTTGACTTCAGACAATCCCCGTTCCGAAGAGCCGGAGCAGATTATACGGGAAATGGAAGCGGGCATCCTGCCCGGGGAAGAGACCCGTGTGCTGTCTGTCGTGAACCGCAGGGAAGCGATCAAAACAGCCTGCCTGCTGGCCCGTGCCGGGGATATAATCCTGATTGCCGGAAAGGGGCATGAGAATTATCAGGAAATCAAAGGGGTTAAGTATCATTTTGACGACCGGGAGGTTGTCCGTGAATTGTTTAATATATCTTAAAGAAAAAAGGGATGATCAATTATTTGTACGAATGGCTTCGGGATGCCGATATACCGGGTTGGGGAATGCTTCCGTACATTTCTTTTCTCTCGGCGGCAGCCAACATCACTACCCTGCTCATTACCATGGGCTTTGGCAAACGGCTGATCGGTCTTCTGCAGAAAAAACAGAATTGAGAAGAGATTCGCGAAAA
>JBFWIL010000007.1:0-23011 GCA_050256015.1 Mangrovibacterium sp.
AGGAGAGCGTTTTTCCGTGTATACGGGATACAAGATCAGGCGTTCCGACAAGCTTTACAAGCTTGTTCCGGCCGCCGGACCTGCATTTGTTTAAAACCATTGATCCATGCGTAGATTTATTTTTCCCTTGCTGGTGGTTCTGGTGCTCCTGCTTGCAGGAGCGGGCTGGTATCTGCTGCAGCGTTATACGGTAACTTATTCGGAGAATTCGGCTTTTAGGGCCGTACCGGTACGGACGCCGCTGGTACTGGAGGTGCGTGACACGGAGCAGCTGCTGGACTGGCTGGGCGGCGGGGGACAGCTCGCTGAGGTCCTGCACGGAATACCGGCCCTGCAGCCGGTGTTAGAGGAGCTGGACGAGCTGGGCCGCATGCTGGCCGGGGAGAAAGATCTGAAGGCTTTGCTGAAAGACCGGCAGGTACTGGTGGCTTTTAATCCGGAGGGAAAAGATAACATTGGCTGCCTGCTTGCACTGAGCCTGGAAAACCGGATCAGCCGGGAGGGTATGACCGGTTTTCTGAAAGACTATGCCACCCGGGGCGGAACGGAACTGAGCGAACGTCTGTACGACGGGGCGAAGGTGTACGGTTTGAAGTGGGGCAGCAGGTGTTTTTATTTTGCTGAGCGCGACGGGGTTTTCCTGCTGAGTCGCCATGCGCTTTTTGTGGAGGAAGCCATCAGGCAGCTGAGGGCTGTGAGCCTGTTGGATGAGGAGCAGTTTTGCCGGCTATACCGGACCGCCGGAAACGATTCGGAGCTGAACGTATTTATTCGTCACGAGACCATTCAACTGCTGCTGAACCGGGCGGTTGACCGGAATTTCCGGGCGGCTCTGCAGCGTTTCGGCCGCCTGACCGGGATCACCGAGCTGGATCTCAGCCTGAAGGGAAAAGAAGCCCTGCTCGGAGGTTTCAGCTTTGCCGGGCCGGAGGGTTCTTTTTTCCTGGATGCCTTGCGCAGACAGGAGGCCGGACGTTTTACACTTGCCCGCATGATGCCCGCTTCGGTGAGTTGTTTTTTGAGTATGAACCTGCCCGATTTTTCTGCCTATCAGCAGGCTTATGAGGAGTACCTGAAAGGGGAGCAGGGCAGTTTTTACCTCCGGGAGGCTGGACTGAAAAAAATCGGGGCATATTGCAGCAAGCCTTTCCCGGAATTGTTTGCCGAGGTGGCGGGTGAAGAATTTGCGCTCGTGCTGACACGGGTGATGCAGAATGATCCGGCCGGCAACCGTTTTTTGCTGGCTTCGGTAAAAAGCCGGTCGCAGGCCCGGGAGCTGATCCTGTCCATGTTGGAAAAACAAGCCGCTACGGCCGGCAAAAGCCTGGAGGAGCTGGAGATCCTTTTCCGTTTGCCGGATGCGGAACCCGTGCCGATCTATGTTTTTCCTTTTCCTGAGCTCCCGGCTCTGCTGCTGGGCAGGGCTTTTTCGGCCGTGGACGCCAATTACCTCTGCTTTTACGGTAATTATCTGATCCTGGCCGACAATCTGCCGGCCCTGAAAAGTTATATGCACGAGCTGATCCTCTCCGACACCCTGGAAAGGGATGCCCGCTTCCGGAAATTCAACGACCAGATGGCTTCGCGTTCCACCCTCTATTTTTATCTGAATATTCCCCGGAGTTTTTATCTGAAGGATTATTATCTGCAGCCGGAACTGGCGGAGGGCCTTGGAGAAAACGAGGAACTGCTGCGCGGGTTTTACGGGCTGGGCTGGCAGCTTGCCGGGAACGCGGGAGAGTTTCTGAACAGCTTCTACCTGCTGTACGATCCGGCTTCCCGGGCTGAGCCCCGGACGGTATGGCAGACCCGGCTGGATGCTCCCCTGGCAGGGAAGCCCCTGCTGATGCGAAACCATACGGATAAGCAAAACCGGGAGGTGCTGGTGCAGGACAGCAGGCATCAGCTTTACCTGATCAACAGGGAGGGGGTGACTCTGTGGAAGATTCCGCTTCCCGGGCCGGTGCTGGGCGAGGTGCACCAGGTAGATTATTACCGCAACAAAAAACTTCAATACCTGTTTGCCACCCGTGAACAGTTGCATCTGATAGACCGCAACGGGAACCGGGTAGCCGGCTTTCCGCTGAGCCTGCGTTCGCCGGCCGGCGGGGGGGTGGCTTTGTTCGACTATGACGGGAACAGAGATTACCGGTACTTTATTGCCGGGGAAGATAAAAATATTTATGCATATAACCGTGAAGGCCGTCCTGTAGGCGGCTGGAAATTCGGAGGTACGGAGACCGTGCTGAACCGGCCCGTGCAACACATCCGTCTCGGGGGGAAGGATTACCTGGTCTGTGCCGACCGGTACCGGACTTATATGCTGGACCGGCAGGGACAGATCCGGGTGGAGGTAGCGGAGACCTATGCCCATTCGGGAAACGGGCTGTTCCTGGTGCAGGGGGCCAAACCGGCCCTGGCTGCCACGGATACGGAAGGGAAGATACACCTGCAGTATTTCGACGGGAGTCACGTACTGATTGACGCCGGAAGCTTTGGTGAGCAGCATTATTTTGTGACTGCCGAACTGAACGGGGACGGGAAAACCGATTTTATTCTGGCTGAAGGCAGACGGTTGCTGGCAGTCGATGACCGAGGAGAAGAGCTCTTTGCGCATGTGTTTCCGGGAGATATCAGTGAAAAGCCTGCCGTATTTGTGCAGGAGGGCAAGCGGAAAATTGGCGTGGTGTGCCGCGGGGAGAACAGTGTTTTCCTGCTCGATGCGGGCGGAAAGCTCTGTCCCGGTTTCCCGCTGCAGGGCAGCACGGCTTTCTGCATGGGAAAGCTGGGTGATGACAATGCTTTTTACAACCTGCTTGTGGGCGGTGTGGACGGCAGCCTGCTGAATTATCAGCTTGAATAGAATTTGTGCATTCATTTTGCAGAAACCGCTACTGCCGGCAGCTTTTATTTTCGGGTTCCCGGGTAGTTTCCGGGGCCAGGCTTTTTGTCGGATCTGGTTTCTGTTTGAGCTGAGAGGAGGCCCGACTGAATGCCG
This sequence comes from Mangrovibacterium sp., assembly GCA_050256015.1. Taxonomy (GTDB): domain Bacteria; phylum Bacteroidota; class Bacteroidia; order Bacteroidales; family Prolixibacteraceae; genus JBFWIL01. The sequence continues at coordinate 2,999 of JBFWIL010000007.1, forward strand.
GATTTAACGCCTTTTTATTTTACCGTTTGGAGTACGGGGCAGGCTGCTGACAAAGCGGATCTGCCGGGGACGTTCGTATTTGTCCAGTATTCGTGCGCAGATGTCCCGGATGCGGGAGCGTTCGCCGGAAGCGGCTTTTCCTTCCACAAGCAGCACGATTTGTTCGCCGAGCTTATCGTGGGGTTCCGAGCTGATAAGAAAAGGACGGTTCAGCTCTGCTTCAAGCTTTTGTTCGAGTTGTTCGGGGGTGTATTTAAGTCCTCCGCAGATAATCCGGTGATCGGCTCTTCCGAGTATTTTAAAGGTTTTTTCATCTTTCAGCTTTGCCCGATCGGTGGTCTGTAGGAAGGGATCTTTCAGTCCGCGCATACGAATGCGCAGGCAGCCTTCGTCTGAAAGACTTACCCGGATTGCTTCCAGACAGTGGTACCATGCGTCGGCTTCCTTGCCGTTGATCCGGTTGATGGCGATGTGGGTAGCCGTTTCTGTCATGGCATAACCCGAATAACAGGCTGTTTTCATATTTTGCAGCCTTTGTCTCAGGGTGCCAGGGATGCTGCTGCCGCCCAGCAGGAGCTGCCGGATCTGCTGCAGACGCCGGATTCCTCGCTCTCCGTCCAGGATCTTGACAGCCTGGTTGGGAGTCAGGGCGGCAAAGGCAAAGGTTTGCCGGTCGAGCAGGGCAAAATCGCCTCCCGGATCGCTTACATGCAGGTCGAGTTCCCCGGTCAGGGCGCGCACTACCATCAGCTTGCCGGCAATGTAACGGGTGGACAGGGCAAGCAGCACCCGATCGCCGGCATGCAGTTTGAAGTATTGCAGGGTGCGCAGGGCACTGGCCCGGACGAAGCTTTTTGTGAGGCGAATGGTTTTCGGGGGGCCGGTGCTCCCGGAAGTCTGCACGCTGATAGTAGTGCCGGGGGCATACCATTCCGCCAGGAAATCGAGCCATCCGGCAGATGGGGAAGACGTTCCTGCGGCATGTCCGGATAAAGGCCTGCCTGCCTGCCGGTTACGCTGCATCTCCAGTAGCTCGTTTACCTGCCGGCTTTTGCCGTTCAGGAGGATGCAGGAAGGATAGGGGTTCACGGTGTTCAAATTTCTGTTTTTTTACGTTTTGTTTTTTGTTGCGGCATGCGGTTCCGGATCAGTTTATTTTGGACGGGACCAGGATATTCGCGGATTGTGCCGGAGCTGGTCGCCACACATCTCCAGAGGCGAACGGAGGTTGTTGATGAACAGCTGTCCGGTTCCCAGTCCCTGATGTATGCGGGGTTGCTTGGTGAAAGTCCACTGGGCAATGGCATTGAGCCCGGCGTTCGACTCCAGGCAGGAGGTTATCCACCAGCCGATGCTCCGTTCCGCGGCCAGGGAAATCCATTCGTCGCAGCCGGAAAAACCTCCGTGCAGGCTGGGTTTTAAAACCAGAAAATGCGGACGGACGGTGTCTAACAGCTTTTCTTTTTCTTCTCTGCGGTTCAGTCCGATAAGTTCTTCATCGAGGGCAACGGGTACGGTACTTTCTTTACAGATCCGGGCCAGGGCTTTGGGGTTTCCGGCCGGAACGGGTTGTTCAACGGAATGTAGTTTGAAGCGGGCCAGCCGTTCCAGCTTTTTCGGGGTTTCTTCGGGGGAAAAGGCTCCGTTGGCATCGACCCGGAGAGTCAGGGAGCCGGCAGGGGGAGGTCCCTGTTGCCTGTATGCTTCACGCAGCATGCCCAGCAGCTTCAGTTCCCGCTCAAAGTCCAGCGAGCCGATTTTCAGCTTGATGCAGCTGAAGCCGGCGTTCAGCTTTTTGCGGATCTGCTCCCTTTGCCGGTTTTCTTCGCCCATCCAGATCAGCCCGTTAACCGGGATGCCCGCTTCTCCCCGGGTAAAGGCCGAGGGAAAGAGTAGCTGCCGGCCACCGCGGAGCAGGTCGCATTGGGCTGTTTCCAGGGCAAAACGCAGGGAGGGCAGTTCAAGCAGCAGGGACCGGTCATCGAGAAAAGGCCGGGGATCGGCGATAATCTGTTCCAGGCATTGCTCTATCTGCCGGGGTGTCTCCCGGCTGAGTCCGGGCAGGGGAGCGCATTCTCCCAGTCCGGTACAGCCCTCCTCTTCCAGGAAGAGGTACCATACCGGCCGGCTTAACAGCACGCCCCGGGAGGTGCCCGCAGGCCTTTTAAACCGGAGTTCTGTTTTCCGGACGCTTAGTTTGATCATGCTTTTTAAGAATGCTTTTTCGTTTTACGGTTTTTTTGTTTTGCCGGCCTGGTCTGATCCTGTTTTTGATTTGACTTTGTGTTTTATTTTTCTTTTGTTTGGCTTGTTTATTGCTTTTTGCCAGGCATTGCACGTATTAGCGGCTCAGTAACAGTCCGGCTCCGAACAGTAAACTGAAGGCCAGGGTGGAAAGCGAAAGCCGCTTTAAAAAAGGATCGAGCCGAGCCTTGTCGGCTTTACGCAGGATCTGGTACAGGTCAGCGGCAAAGAGCGGCAGTATGAACAGGTAAATCCAGGCCCAGCCTCCCTGTGTCTTCAGCAGGGTGAAGCTGAGGGCAGCAAGCCATCCTCCCAGAATAAGCAGCAGATGGTAGATCCGGCTCAGGCGCTTGCCCAGCCGCACGGGAATAGTCATTTTGCCCGAGTGCCGGTCGTTTTCCGCGTCGCGCATGTTGTTCACATTCAGTACGCCGGTGCTGAACAGTCCGATGCTTACAGCCGGCAACAGCACGGCCGGATCCATACTTCCGGTGTTCAGAAAGAAAATACCGGCAACCGGAAGCAGTCCGAAAAACAGGAATACGGCCGGGTCGCCCAGTCCGATGTAACCGTAGGAATACCTTCCGGCAACGTAAAAGTAGGCGGCTGTAAGCGATAGCAGGCCCAGGGCCATGAACCAGGCAAACGTTCGGGGTGAGCCGGGTAGGGTGGCCGTACTAACCAGGGCCGTTCCCAGGACAATGCGTAGAGTTCCGGCCACGGTCATGCCTTTTCGCATTTCCCGCAGACTGATCTCTCCGCTCTGCACGGTGCGCTGCGGTCCGACCCTCCGGGCAGTGTCAGTGCCTTTTATGCTGTCGCCGTAATCGTTGGCGAAATTGGAAAAGATCTGGATGCCCGTGGCTGTCAGCACAGCCAGCAGGCTCACGCCGGGCCGGGCAGTTCCGGTGCTGGCTGCCAGCGCACAGCCCGTCAGGATGCCCGAGAGGGCCAGGGGCAGGGTGCGGAGCCTGCTGGCCCGGATCCAGCTTTGTAGGGTTGCCATAATCAATTCAATTTAAAGTATCGTTTTCCCATCTTGTTTTTGATACAGGATCGGCTTAAAAAAATGTTACATCCTCCGTTTGCGTTTAGGGAAACTTGGGGAACCGGTCAAAGTCGGGTTTCCTTTTTTCCAGGAAGGCGCTTTTCCCTTCCTGGGCTTCCTCGGTGAGGTAGTAGAGCAGGGTGGCGTTCCCTGCAAACTCCTGGATGCCCACCTGTCCGTCGAGTTCGGCGTTGAGTCCGAGTTTCAGCATGCGTAGGGCCAGCGGACTGTGTTCCATGATCTTTTTGGCCCAGGCCACGGTCTCGTCTTCCAGCCGGTCGAAAGGTACCACCGCGTTGACCAGTCCCATTCCGAGGGCTTCTGCGGCCGTATACTGCCGGCACATAAACCAGATCTCGCGTGCTTTCTTTTGACCCACGATGCTGGCCAGGTAGGAAGCACCCAGTCCGGCATCAAAGCTGCCCACACGTGGACCGGTTTGTCCGAAGATGGCATTTTCGCTGGCTATGCTCAGGTCGCAGACCACATGCAGCACATGTCCGCCTCCGATGGCGTAGCCGTTGACCATGGCGATGACCGGTTTGGGCATGCTGCGGATCTGTCGTTGCACCTCCAGGATGTTGAGTCGGGGAACACCGTCTTTGTCGATGTAGCCGCCTTTGCCTTTCACGTTCTGGTCGCCCCCGGAGCAGAAAGCCTTGTCGCCCGCTCCGGTGAGCACGATGACCCGGATGTGCGGGTCTTCCCGGCAGATGTGCAGGGCGTCACTGATTTCGCTGACCGTGGCGGGACGGAATGCATTGCGGTAACGTTCGCGGTTGATGGTGATCCTGGCTATTCCTTCAAAAAAGCCGAAGCGTATGTCTTCGTATTCGCGGATGGTTTCCCATGTTCTGCTGGTTTTGTTTTTCATTTGCTATCTGTTTTTTTTGTTTTTTCCTTGTGCTGTTTTTTATTCTGTTGCCGGCTGTTTTTGTATTCGGATTCGTTTTTTTCTGCCTCTTGCCGCCGGCAGTCGTTGCTATTGCGTTATCCTGCGGACTCTTTCCGGCATGCGGCAAAAAGTTCCCGGAAAACCCGGCTGTTGGTGCCGGCATTGGTGAAAATTTCCAGCAGGACGGATTTTTGGCGGGAAGCGAAGAACCCGGGCAGCAGGCTTTGCAGCTCCTGTTCATTGCCGGCATGCAGGTAATCGAGCCCGAAGCTTTGGGCGATGCCCTTTGCCCGGAAGCGGTTTTCCGTGAGGAAATGTTCCCGGAAGGCAGGCGAACGGTCGGGCCCTTTGATCAGTCCGAAGATGTTCCCCCCTCCGTTGTGTATGACCACCACCCGGAGGTTTGTTCCGGCATAACTGTTCCACAGGGCGTTGGAGTCGTAAAAGAAAGCCAGGTCGCCCAGGATAACCGTGTTGAGCCGTTTTGAAGCCGAGGCATAACCCACTGCCGAAGACAGGCAGCCGTCGATGCCGCTGGTGCCCCGGTTGCTCAGGTAATGGACGCCGGGCAGCGGGTTCCGGAGCAGGGCGTAGCGCACCGGCGTGCTGTTACCCAGATGGAGTACCGAACCGGCAGGAATGGCTGGCAGCAGGATCCGGAACACTTTCAGGTCGGAAAAGGGAGCCTGGTCGGTAAAACCTTCGCTGCGTAGGCTGACCTCCTGCTCCAGTGTTTTCCAGCGCCGGGCATAAGCTTTATCTTTGATTGCGGCGTGTTCGAGCAGTTGACTGAAGAATGGGGCAGGAGGCATAACAATGAGCCGGCTGAGTGCCCGGTAAGTGTCGTGATGGGCTCCGGAGCGGCTCAGGTGCCAGTGCTCCCGGGGCGGGTGCCGGCGCAGGAACTGTTTGACCTGCTTGGAGACCAGCTGTCCGCCGAAGCTGATCAGCAACTCGGGTACATAATCTTCTGCCCGGTGGTTGTGCAGGGCGGTTATCAGCATATCTATGTTTCCGCAGAAGGCGGCATCTTTCATGTTGGACAGCGGTTCGTGCAGCACGTTTATGCCGCTCTTTCGGGAGAGTTGTCCGAGTTGTTTTTCCAGCTCCGTGTCTGGCTCCTGCTGTCCGGCCAGGACCAGTACTCTGGAATAGCGATTGAAGCACCGGACCAGCTCCTGCATTTCTTCTTCAGGCATCAGTTGCTGCACCCTACTGATCCGGATGTCTTTGACCGCCGGCAGAGGCTCGTCGAGCAATCCGTGCAGGGGTTCGTCAAGGGGAATGTTCAGGTGTACCGGTCCGCCTTCCCCGCTGAGGGCTGCGTTCATGCATTCGCTGATCAGCCTGGCTCCCTGCCACAGCTCATGTTCTGTTTCTCCCAGGGGAATACTGAGCTCACGGCGTATAAAACCCCGGAAGATAGCTTCCTGGCGGATGCACTGATTCTCGCCCTGGTCGATCCACCATGGCGGTCGGTCTGCTGTGAGCACGATAAGCGGAAGGTTAAGGTAATAGGCTTCGGCAACGCCCGGGGCATAGTTGAGGGAGGCTGTTCCGGAGCTGCAGGTCAGCACCACGGGTCTGCCCGTGGCCCGGGAGAGGCCTCCGGCAAAGTAAGCCGCACTGCGTTCGTCGACGATGGTCCGGCAGCGGAATACCCCGCTTCCGGCAAAGGTGTGTATCAGCGGGCCGTTGCGTGAGCCCGGGGAAATGATCACGTCTTCTATGCCCCGGGCGTGAAGCAGGGAGGCCAGCTGCCGGATCTGTTTTTTATCGGATATCATGGTGTTGCAAGCTTTCAATGGCTGATAAAAGGGTCTGGGCCTTGTTGCCGGTTTCTGTCCATTCTTCTCCGGGAACCGAATGAGCGGTGATGCCTCCCCCGGCATACAGGAGGTAACGACCGGGCAGGAGTTCCATGCAGCGGAGGTTTACAAAGAGATGCAGCTGTCCGTCGAGTTGCCAGGGGCCCAGACAGCCGGTATAGTAACGGCGGTCGTGCCGTTCTGCCCGGCTGATATACCGGTCGGCTTTGTCGCGGGGAAGTCCGCATACGGCCGGAGTGGGGTGCAGGGCTTCGATGAAATTACCCAGCTGACGGTGGACCGTGCGGGCCGGGAAGCGGAAGGTGGTTTTCAGGTGGGCTACCCGTCCGCTTTCCATGGTTTCTGGTCCGCGCGTGGTATAAGGGTGTACCCCGAAGCGGTGAAACACGTCGAGCAGGTAACGCGATACAAAGGCCTGTTCCTCGATCTCTTTGGTGTACCAGGCGTACCCGCCGTCGGGGCGCCGGGGTTGGGTTCCCGCCAGGGAGACCGTTTCCATCTGGCGGCCGTGTGATTCGAGCAGGGATTCCGGACTGGCTCCCATCCAGAGACCGGCTTCCGGGAGGTTGACCAGGTAGACAAAGGCGTTGGGGGTGGAGGCCTCCAACTGCATGTAAAGCTGTCCGGCCGATTCGTCCTGACTGGCCACGCTCAGCAGCCTGGAGAGAATGACCTTGGAGAGACCGCTGCGGCGGATGTGTTGAACGGCAGTCTGAATGTCACGGAGATAGTCTTCTTTTTCTATTATATACGGGTTCTGTTCCTTTTTCTCACATGGAGGAAGGACCGGCAATGATTCCGGATCAAAGGCAGCCGCTTCATCCGGTGTCCGGATCCGGATTTCCGGGCGAAGCAGCAGCAACGGGGAGTCTTCACTGATGCGGAAAGGAGCGAAGACAAAACCTTCCTGTCCGTTAAGCTGGGGATAACCGTTCAGGTGGAGCAGCTCTCCTCCGATCAGCACTTCGGGGAAAGGGGCTCCCGGGGCCGACCAGACCGCAAAAGCGCTGTTTCGCATTCGTAATTCGTCTATCAGCTTGCTGTACGTGTTTCTCCTGTTCATTTCTTTTTTACGATGATGTTGGTGACCCGGGCTGAAGAGATAAGCCGTCCGTCACTGTTTTTTACATCAACATTCCATACATGTGTCCGGTTTCCCCGGTGTATGATTTTTGCGGAGGCATAGGCAGTGCCTTCACGCAGGCTGCCGGTATGACTTGCACTGACCTGCATGCCCCGTACATCGTGCGTAGTCATGTTGATCAGCAACATGCTGCCGAGGCCGGCTATGGTTTCGGCCAGGGCCAGGTTGGAGCCGCCGTGCAGCATGCCGTCGGGACGGGCGGTTTGGGGGCAGACGGGCATGCGGGCGCAGACCTCTCCTTCGGCCATTCGGTCGATGGTGATGTGCAGGTTTCCGATAAGACTGTCTTTGAAAATTTCATTGATTTGTTCCACGGACGTACCCAAGTTTAATGCGCTAAGATCCATGTTGAAACTGTTTTTCGTTTAGACGCACGAAATTAATGTTTCCTGTCTATTTTCAGGTGCAGCATACCGGTATTACCGGTAAATTTCATATTCCCTTGATCTCTCCTGCAGGCAAACCGCGTTTATCCCTGTCCGTTAAGTGAATGGTTCTCCGTAGGCTTTCAGCCTGGCTTTTATTCTTCTTCCACGCCGCTGATCGACAGGCCGGCCTGCGGGGGTATGTTGCTGTTGTTCAGGTACAGCAGACGAGATTCATGCGGATTCAGGATGATCGTAAAATAGTTCAGGTTGCCGTAGTCTTTATATTCTGCCCCGTTCCATTCGAAGGTATGGTTGTTGCTTTCGCCGTTGATCTCTTCCATGGTGAAGGTTTCTTCCACAGTCCGGTCGGAATCGTTCATGAAGAGAGCCACCCAGGCCCGTGGGGAGCGGAAGCGGCGTACGGCCACTTTGCATTTGCGGACGGTTCCCCAGAAAGGAAGCTCAGCGCTCTGGGGCCGGTCCTGCGGTCGGAGGAATTTCCATAAGTCGATCTGTGCGGGCGAAAGCGATGGGATTCGTTCTGAAACATGTACGGCTCCGCCCAGGAAAGCGTTCCAGCGGGCAATGCTCAGCTTTTCCCTGTCGGTGAATCCTTTTTTCGGACCCAGGAAGAGGGTGCCCGGATCATTCTGCCAGAACACGTTGTTGAAATACTGTCCGTTCCAGCTTTCCTGGAACATGTTGACCGCCCCGTCACGGGTCCATTCGTTCTCCAGCTCGTTGGCTATCTGTATGCCGTCTACCAGTCCTATAAGCGGACCGAAGGAAGCGTTTCCGGCCAGCCAGTAACTGCCGGCACCAATCTCTTCGCGGATCAGACCGAGTATTTCCACCAGCACCTGCACGGAGGTCTTGTCCTTGTCGAACCTGCGGATGCGCGTGCTGTTTTTCAGTCCGCTGTCCAGAAAATCGGTTTTAAAGAAGGTGAATCCCATTTTCCGGAAGTTGCGGAAGACACGTGACAGGTAACGTTTAACATCGGGATTGCTGGCGTCCAGGGCATATTGCAGGCTGCCGCCGGGACTTCGCCGTTCGGGAACGGGGTTGCCTTCCAGGTCGCGGATCAGCCAGTTAGGATGCGAGCGGAAAAGCTTGCTGCGTTCATCGGCCAGGAAAGGCGCCAGCCAGATGCCGGCCCGGTATCCGCGCTGAAAGATAGATCGTGCTGCGCTGTCCATGGACCGGGGCCACCGGTCGTTGGTGTCCATCCAGTCGCCGTGCAGGGTGTAGCAGTCGCCGATAAGCACGGTCTGCAGCGGCACGGGCGGATTGATCTGGTCCAGCGCGCCTAGCTGCTGCTGCAGCATTTCATATGAAAAATCCTGCCCGAACTCCGGATCGGACGACCAGTGGTAACTGGTTTTTGTGTCTTTGCGGGCCACCATGTTTTCCGAAATGTTCCAGGCGATGTGCTGCATGGTTTCGAAAGGACGGTTACCCAGCACCACGTAAATGTCGGGAAGCTTGATAAAATCGTCTTTCAGCGGGATGTTCTCCATGACAAAGCCGGTTTCGAAGAACAGTTCCTCACGGTCGGGATGACGGTCGCGCAGTCCCCTGCGGTGCGGACGGTTGAAGACGGAACTTTTCTGTATAAAATCGTTATGGTCGTAAGCACTGAATACCAGGGTTTCGTAATTGGACGAAAACAGGGCTGTGGCAAGGTAGGAATCGTACGACCAGGCCTGTTCGCCGGTGACGTTACCCCATTCTTCGGCGCTGGAAGTCTGAATTTCGTAAAAACCAGATTGTCCGCCCTGTCCGGCACCCTGCCGGTAGAAGCGGCTGACTCCCTCGATGCGGGCTTCGCCCAGCGGGCAGAACCAAAAGGGTGCCCGGGAGATGCTGCTGAGTTCGGCTCCAATGGAGACCGATCCGCGGTTAATTTTCAGGTCGAGCATCACAAATCCCCGGTCGAGTTCGTAAATGATGCGTTTGCCTTTGGGGGAGTCGCCCATAAAGGTGTTTCGCACGAAGATGCTTTGTCCGTCGATGGTCGGCCTGCAGTTGCGCAGGCGCAGACTTCCCGCGATCAGGTCGAAGGTTCCGTCGCTGTGCAGGATCCATTCTGGTTCGGTGATCCTGAACCGGGGCAGATCTGCGGGAGTGCCGGTCTCTTTGGCGGGACCTGCGGACAGGGGCAGCGGAAGCATGCTCCCGCCAACGCCAGCAGCAACCATTTTGAGAAAATTCCTTCTTTCTATCCGGTTTGATATCATCAGGGTATAGCGAATTAGTTTAGTAAGGTAAAATTAACAACTTTTAACACAACTTGACCCTCTCGCACAAAAAGATCGGTAAAATAATGCGCCTGCTTGTGCGTGTCGGTGCCTTTACGTCTTGGGAGTGAAGATAACAATAAAAGCGAAATACAGGCGCTTAGTATTTCTGCCGTGGAACATAGCCGGCATACCGCAATCCGCGGGATAGGCGGTCGGGCGAATGGCCCGGGAATTCCCGGCAGACAGTCCTTCCCGCTTCAGGGCATCCGGCAGCAGCGGGCGGCCAGCTCTTTTAGATTGATGCCCAAAAGGTTGCCCGAGCTCATGATCAGCAGGTTGTGGTCCTTCCAGTCTTCTTGCAGCAGCCGGGCGGTGAGTTTTTTTGGGTCGGTAAGCACCTGCAGGCCTTTTTTGCCAAAAGCCATACTGACCTCTTCCGGGGTGATGGGGTCCAGCTTTTTGTGTTCCAGGGTATGCGGATTGTAGCATACGATTGCCTCGTCTGCCTGCTCCATGGTGCCGGCATACTGGGGAAGGAATTCTTTTTTCAGGGAACTGAAGGTGTGCAGTTCCATCACAGCCGTGAGACGGCGCCCTGGAAATTGCTTTTTGACTGCTTCCGTGGTGGCTTTCAGCTTTGAGGGGGAGTGGGCAAAGTCGTAGAAGACGGTGCCGTGTGTATTGGCTGCCAGCACTTCCAGCCGGCGGGCGGCTCCCCGGAAGCTTCCGATAGCCCTGTAGAATGGTCTGTCGCTGATGTCCAGCTGCCTGCAGACCAGCCGGGCGCCGGCAATGTTTTGCAGGTTGTGGTCGCCAAACACCTGAAGGGGAATGCGCCTGTTGCCGTTCAGCAGGCAGGTACGGCCTTCTTCCACTATGGCGGGCTGTTCCCGGTAGGGCAGCGAACGGATGTCGGGGCGGAGTCTGGCAGCGAGCTGTTCCAGGTGCTCATCGTCTTTATACCAGATAAGGGTCCCGTTCTCCTCTATCTTTTCCGCGAACAGCCGGAACTGCTCCAGGTAACCGGCAAAAGTGGGAAACACGTTGATGTGGTCCCAGGCAATGCCGCTGAGCAGGGCAATGTGCGGGTGGTAGAGGTGAAACTTGGGTCGGGTATCGACGGGCGAGGAAAGGTATTCGTCGCCTTCAAAGACGGCTATCCGGGTGTTTTCTCTCAGCGAGACCATAGTCTCGAAGCCTTCCAGGCCGGCCCCGACCATGTAGTCGAAGTCGATTCCGTTCTGCTTCAGCACGTGCATCACCATGGCCGTTATGGTGGTCTTACCGTGTGAGCCGCCGATGACTACCCGGGTTTTGTTTTTGGTCTGCTCGTACAGGTATTCCGGATAGGAATAAATGCGCAGGCCTATTTGCCGGGCCCGGAGCAGTTCGGGATTGTCGGCCCGGGCGTGCATGCCCAGGATGACGGCATCCAGCCGGGTGGACAGTTTTTCAGGATGCCAGCCTTCGTCTTCAGGAAGCAGTCCGCAACAGGCCAGCCGGCTTTTGGACGGTTCAAAGATCTCGTCGTCACTGCCTGTAACGGTATACCCCTTCTGATGCAGGGCGATGGCCAGGTTATGCATGGCGCTGCCCCCAATGGCAATAAAATGGATTCGCATGTTTGTCGGGTTTTGCTTACAGCCATTCAAAGATAAGCAAAGCTTTGTTATTTCAGCCGGCCGGTTCGGTCAAACCAGTTAAGTGCATCGGCAATGGCCTGTTCAACGGGGGTTTGGGGGAGTTGCAGTTGCTCAACGGCTTTGGCCGGGGAATAGTAATTGGCGGTTGCCAGCAGGGAGGCATTGACCCGGTTCAGGGGAGCCGGTTTTCCGCTTAGTAATTCGAACAGGGAACCTGCATGTCCGGCTCCGCATATCAATGCCCGGGGAATGGGTAGAAGCCGTTTGGGGTAGCCGCAGACGGTTTTCATCTTGCGGAAAAACTCTGCATAACTGAGGTTTTCATGCCCCAGCAGGTAAGCCTGTCCGGTTTCGCCCGCTTCCAGGGCCCGGATTATGCCGCTGACCACATCGTTTACGTGGACAAAATTCTTTCCGCCCGGAGGACAGGCCATCAGTTGTTTTTTCCAGGCCATCAGCAGGATCTGTCCTGAGCTGGGTTTGAGGTCGTGTGCGCCCAGCATAAAGGAGGGGCAGACGACCAGGGCCGGAAAACCGTATTGACGGGTAAAGTAGAGCACCAGCTGTTGAGCTTCGTATTTGCTTCGCATGTAGCCGGAATGATACCGGGCCGGTAGGAAGGGGAAACTTTCGTTGCCGGGATGGATTTTGGATCCCGGACCGAAGGCATTGGCCGAACCGACCAGGAGAAAACGTTCCACTCCGGCATCCAGACTTTCACGTAGCAGCAGGCGGGTGGCTTCCACATTAACAGGGCGGTAATGTACGTAACCGGTTGGCCACTGGGAAGTATGGGCTGCTGCATGAATAACGACCGGGCAGCCTTTCAGGGCTTTTCGGACGTCGGCTGTCCGGAGCAAATTACCCCGGATTATTTCCGCTCCGCTTTGTTTTGTCAGACCGCTTTGACTGTCCGGACGCAGCAGGCAGCGAACTTCCCGCCCCTGTGCACGCAGGGCGAGGAGCAGGTTGCTGCCCAGCAGTCCGGTGGCGCCGGTAAGCAGTATTTTTTTTGTTGTGCTCCGGGAAGGGCTCATGGCTGCAGTTTTTTTGGTCTGACCTGTTTCTTATGCATTTCCCTGCGGAAGATAGAGGTGCCCACCTGGATGCGGAGGCTAACCGGTGTGAGCCGTATGACAAAGGCATTGAGACGATTAAAAAATCCGGGGATAATGACCGCACGTTTTCTTAGCAGCTTGTTGACAGCAATGCGGGCAATTCCGGCAGCCGGAAGAACGGACAGCTTGACATATTCGCTTTGTCTGTTGATTCGTTTGGAGACATCGGCATTGGTAATGATAGGGCCGGGATTCAGCACGCTGACATGGATGCCTGAGCTTTTTAGTTCGGCCCGCAGTCCCAGGCTGAAGTGATAAATAAAGGCCTTGGAGGCGGGATAGACTGTTTTAAAGGGAACAGGGGAAAAGGCTGCCAGACTGGATACATTCAGTATGTAAGCTTTCCCGCTTTCCCTAAGCAGGGGGGTTAGCAGCCTGGTAATCCGGACCATGGCGCTGATGTTCAACTGGATGATGTTGTCCAGGTAGTCGGTCGAAGAGTCGGTAAACAGGCAGCTCCCTCCCACACCAGCATTGTTAATGAGCATGTTCAGGGCGAAATGTTTTTTGATCCAGTCTGTTAGTTCTTCCACTGATGCGCGCCGGGTAAGGTCGGTTTCCCGGAAGATGATGCGGACTCCGGAAGCTGATGCAATTTGCCGGCTGAGCTGCGGAAGTCCTTCTCCCGGCAGTGAGATCAGGATCAGATTCATTCCCCTTCGGGCACATTCCAGGGCCAGTTCTTTGCCCAGCCCTGTGCTTGCTCCGGTAATCAAGGTATAGGGGGACTTTGCTGTTGTGTTGGTGTTTACATTCATGGTGGAAGATGCTCGTTCGTAAAATTTGTGCGGTCTAAGGTACAGAAAAAAGAGGACGATCAGGTAAAGCCGGGTGCTGTCCTGACGGTGGTGACAGGTGGACCCGATGGATTTGAATTTAAACGGCTGAAATGCATCTCCTGCATTTGCTCCAAAGGGGTAAAAACCTGGGTTTTTCTTGAAGGATCTCCTTAAAAAGCACTAATTTTGCCCTCTGATTTTCTTAACAGTTACATTATGGCAGAAAAATATACCAAACTATTTGAAGAATTTCCTCCGGTATCGGGTGAAGCCTGGAAAGAAAAGGTGACGGCCGATCTGAAAGGGGCTGATTTTGACCGAAAACTGGTTTGGAGAACCAACGATGGTTTTCCCGTTCAACCTTTTTACCGGAAAGAAGATCTGGGTTCGCTTGCTTATTTGAACAGCCTTCCTGCCGAATTTCCCTATGTCCGGGGAAACCGGAAAAACTCCAACGAGTGGCTGGTGCGTCAGGATATTGCAGTGAGTGATCCGGCGGAAGCCAACAAAAAAGCGCTTGAAGTCATGATGAAGGGGGTCAACTCCCTGGGTTTTGTATTCCGGGAATGCAGGCTCTGGACCCTGGATGAGCTGAAGGTGCTGCTCAAGAACATTTGTCTGGAGGCCGTGGAAATTAATTTTGTAAGCAGTTGTTGTACGGAGAATCTGGCCGAACGGTTTACTGAGTATGTGGACAAAGGCGGTTGGGACCCGAAGAAGATCAGGGCTGCTGTAAACTATGATCCGCTGGGCGATTTTTTGCGTTACGGTCGTTTTGAGAAAGATTGCGGGCAGTCTGTGGAACGGGCCCGGAAGCTGGTGGAGCTGACAGCTTCCTTGCCCGACACACGGGTGCTGACCGTGAACGGCAAGCAGTACGGCAACGCCGGGGCTTCGGTGGTGCAGGAACTGGCTTTTTCGCTGGCTCATGGAGCCGAATACCTGACAATGCTGACCGAAAAGGGTGCACATGCCGGAGAGGTGGCTTCCAACATCAAATTTAACCTGAGCGTGGGACCGCATTATTTTATGGAGATTGCCAAATTCCGTGCAGCCAGGCTGCTCTGGGCCAAAATCGTGAAGGCTTATCTGCCGGAACACGATTGCGGCTGTCGCATGAGGGTGCATGCCGAGACCGGCAGTTGGAACAAGACGTTTTATGATCCCTATGTGAATATGCTGCGTACGCAGACCGAATCGATGAGTGCTGCCCTGGGCGGTGCCGATTCCATTACGGTACTTCCTTTCAATGCTGTGTTTGAAGATCCGACGCCTTTCTCGGAACGTATTGCCCGCAATCAGCAGTTGCTGCTGAAGGAAGAGTCGCATCTGGACAAGGTGGTTGACCCGGCCGCGGGAGCCTATTACCTTGAAGAACTGACTGCTTCCATTGCCGGTGAAGCCTGGAAGCTGTTCCTGGAAATTCAGGATCTGGGCGGCTTTGTGGCTGCAGCCCGGACCGGCTTTATCCAGGAAAAAGTCAAGGCGATGGCAGTCCGGCGCGACAAGAATCTGGCTATCCGCCGGGAAAATTTGCTGGGCACCAATCAGTTCCCTAATTTTTCGGAAAAACTGAGCAGGACGGATATCCCCGATTCAGTTTTTGAACCGGAGGACCTGGGTGCGGAAGATGCCGAGATTGAAACGCTTAAACCGTACAGGGGCGCCCAGGCTTTTGAAAAGTTGCGTGTGGCGACCGACCGTTTCGCGGCAAAGAGAAGGCGCCCGCTTGCCTTTATGCTGCCCATGGGCAACCTGTCTATGCGCAAGGCCCGCGCCCAGTTCTCCTGTAACTTCTTTGCCGTAGCCGGTATTGAGGTGCGCGACAACAACGGCTTTGCCACTGTGGAAGAGGGACTGGAAGCTGCCCGTAAGGCTCAGGCCGATCTGGTGGTGCTTTGCAGCTCGGATGAGGAGTATGCCCGGCTGGCCCCTGCCGTCTTTGAATCCATAAAGGGTAAGGGCATCCTGGTGGTGGCCGGCGCTCCGGCTTGTATGGACGAGCTGAAGGCCAAAGGAATTACCAATTTTATTCATGTGAAGAGCAACCTGCTTGAAGAGCTTCGAGGCTATCAGCAACAATTGGGAATTTAATTAAAGAAGCATATGAAGCGAGCATGTTTTGCCCGAAAAAAAAAGCTTACAGTATGAGACCAGATTTTAAACAGATAAATATCAGGAAGCAAGCCGGACAGCCCGATGGTGCTGCCTGGCAGGCACAGAACAAGATAAAAAAAGACTGGCTGACCCCGGAGCAGATTCCCGTGAAGCCTGTTTATACCAGTGAAGACCTGGAAGGCATGGAACACCTGAGCTATGCAGCCGGACTGCCTCCTTTCCTGCGCGGACCTTATTCTGCCATGTACGCTATGCGCCCCTGGACCATCCGCCAGTATGCCGGGTTTTCCACAGCAGAAGAATCGAATGCGTTTTACCGGCGGAACCTGGCAGCCGGACAAAAAGGGCTGTCGGTGGCTTTTGACCTGGCCACCCACCGGGGATACGACTCCGACCATCCGCGTGTGGTGGGCGATGTGGGTAAGGCCGGTGTGGCCATTGACTCCATCCTGGACATGAAGATTCTCTTCGACGAGATTCCTCTGGATAAAATGTCGGTGTCCATGACGATGAACGGGGCCGTGTTGCCTGTCCTGGCCTTTTATATTGTGACTGCCCTGGAGCAGGGAGCCAAAATGGAAGAGCTGGCCGGGACCATTCAGAACGATATACTCAAGGAGTTTATGGTGCGCAACACTTACATTTATCCGCCGGAGTTTTCCATGAAGATCATTGCCGACATTTTTGAGTTCACTTCCCGGTACATGCCCAAGTTCAACTCGATCTCCATATCGGGTTACCACATGCAGGAAGCCGGAGCCACGGCCGACATTGAGATGGCCTATACGCTGGCTGACGGACTGGATTACCTGCGGACGGGGATAAAAGCAGGACTGGGCGTGGATGCTTTTGCGCCGCGTTTGTCTTTCTTCTGGGCCATTGGCATGAACCATTTCATGGAAATAGCCAAGATGCGTGCCGCCAGGATGATATGGGCCAAACTGGTGAAGCAGTTTAACCCGGAGAACCCTAAATCCATGGCGCTACGTACGCATTGCCAGACCTCGGGCTGGTCGTTGACCGAGCAGGATCCGTTCAATAACGTGGGCCGTACGGCCATCGAGGCCATGGCGGCTGCTCTGGGACATACCCAGTCGCTGCACACCAATGCCCTGGATGAGGCCATTGCCCTGCCTACGGATTTTTCGGCCCGGATTGCCCGGAACACGCAGCTGTATATCCAGCAGGAAACGGAGGTTTGCCGTGGTGTGGATCCCTGGGCCGGTTCCTATTATGTGGAATCGCTGACTAATGAGCTGGCACATAAGGCCTGGGATCTGATCCAGGAGGTGGAAAAGCTGGGCGGTATGGCCAAAGCCATTGAAACCGGTATTCCGAAGATGCGTATTGAAGAGGCTGCCGCCCGTGCTCAGGGCCGGATCGACAGCGGGGGCCAGACCATTGTCGGGGTGAACAAGTACCGGCTGGGAAAAGAGGATCCTATCGATATTCTGGAAATCGACAACACGGCCGTGCGGCTGTCTCAGATCGAACGGCTTAAAAAGTTGCGTGCCGAGCGTAATGAGAAGGAAGTGCAGCAGGCTCTGGCAGCCATCACCCGCTGTGTGGAGAGCGGCAAAGGAAATCTGCTCGACCTGTCGATAAAAGCTGCGCAGAAGCGGGCTTCTCTGGGTGAGATTTCCGATGCCTGCGAAAAAGTGGTGGGCCGGTATAAAGCAGTAATACGAACAATATCAGGCGTGTATTCATCAGAAAGCAAACAAGACCAGACCTTCCTGGAAGCACGGGAACTGGCCAGGAAATTTGCCGAACAGGAAGGCCGTCAGCCCCGGATCATGATTGCCAAAATGGGACAGGACGGACACGACCGCGGCGCGAAAGTGGTAGCCACCGGCTATGCTGACATTGGTTTTGATGTGGATATGGGACCTTTGTTCCAGACCCCGGAAGAAGCTGCCCGTCAGGCCGTGGAGAACGACGTGCATGTGCTTGGGGTATCTTCCCTGGCTGCCGGGCACAAAACCCTGGTGCCTGCCGTCATTGAAGAACTGAAAAAACTGGGCCGTGAGGATATCATGGTTATTGCAGGCGGGGTGATCCCTGCGCAGGACTATCAGTTTCTGTACGATGCCGGGGTGGTTGCCATCTTCGGTCCGGGAACCAGTGTTGCTGCAGCCGGCAGGAAGATCCTGGAGATCCTTTTGGCCGGTCAGGAAGCATAAGAAACATGCCGGATTTTTACAGGTAAAAACAGCATTTCGATGATGTTATAAAAAGGGAACCCGGCTGTATACAACAAGGAAGAGAGTGCTTAAAAACACCCTCTTCCTTGTTCATAAAAATGCGGTATCAGCATGATTACCGCATCGGAAAAAGAAAGCGGAAGCAAATTACTTTACTTCCACAGCGTATCCGAATGTTTCTTCTCCGGAGGCCAGAACAACCTGATAGTTTCCGTTTTTCAGCTTTGAGAGGTTCAGTCCTTCATTTACAGAAAACGTGTTTTCCAACGCCTTATTGTAAATGAGTAGTTCATCCCCGTCGTAGATCAGCAGTTCCATTTTGTCTCCCGGAAAGTTAAGGTAGGATATGCGCAGCACATCCTCATTGAATGCAAAGTAAGGTTCTACAACGCTTTTAAGCTTGCCTACGTTAATGTTGTGCCCATCGATATCGAATTGACGTTTGCTGGTGGCACCGTCAATGCTTACTTCCAGTGTGTAGGTGCCGGGTTCCATGTTCGAAAAGTCATAGACCTTGCGGTAGTCGGCCAGGGAACCTTCCGTTTCCTGGTAATAAACCACTTCGCCGGACGCATTTTTAAGGCTGATTTCAAACCGGCTTTCCTCACTGTTGGAGATGGCAACTACGGCACGTTCTGCATTCAGGGGCAGAATGTCAACACGAAGGTTTCCGGAGCCCAGAGCGATGTTGGTAACCAGCAGGGCAGCGAACATCATGCTTAAAGTTTTCATTGTTTTCATGTTGAAAGTTTAATTGTTAAACAATACACTGAACCGTTTTGGTTAGGATACAATGTCTCTTGAATTATGAACTTCTTTCAGAACAAAGATAATATGCCTTACAGTATATGTTGTAAAACATAGGTTAATACTGGGTTAAATTTATGTTGTGCAACATAAATTTAATGTTAATTCGTGATTTTACAATTAAAAGTGTAGTATTACGAAGGATTTCGTGTAAAAATTAGCATTATCAAATATTGTGCCATAATTGTATTTTTAAACGGAACTGATTCCGAAGAAATTGACTTGCCATGCAAATAGAAATTCTGCAGTTGCTTGAAGGAGCCCGGAGGGCCAGAGGTTTGGCTGTGATTATTGATGTGTTCCGGGCGTTTTCCGTGGCCTGTTATGCTTACGGAAAAGGGGTGCGGCAAATTTATCCGGTTGGGGATATTGATGAAGCTTTCCGGCTGAAGGATATGCATCCGGATTACCTTCTGGTGGGTGAGCGGAACGAGCGCCGGCCGGAAGGCTTTGATTTCGGGAATTCGCCTTCCCAGCTGCAGGCCGGAATACTGGAGGGCAAGTGCATGATTCATACCACCAGTTCAGGAACCCGAGGCATTGCCAATGCCGTACAGGCCGATGAACGGATTACAGGGAGCTTTGTGAATGCCGGGGCGATACTCCGATACATCCGCAGGCGGCAGCCGGAGGTGCTTTCTCTGGTTTGTATGGGGTATGCCTGCAGTTATCCCACCGATGAGGATACCATGCTGGCCGAATACTTCCGTGATCTTCTGGAGGGCAGGGAGGTGGATTTCTGTCGGATCAGGGAGCGCTTGCGTGCCGGCTCCGGAGCCCGCTTTTTTACTCCCGGGAAGCAGGAATGGGCTCCGGCGGCAGATTTTGAACTGTGTCTGCAGCTGAACCGTTTTGACTTTGTGCTCCGGGTTGAACAGGAGAACGGGAGGAACGTCTTAAGAAGAATTGATATGTAACTGTTTTTTTATTCCGGTTTGGCCGGTTCGGCCAGCACCAGGATGGTGTTGTTGCGGCATTCCACCAGTCCCCCTCCAATTTCAATAGTTAAGCGTTCTTTATCTTCCGCCACGATTTCGAGCTCTCCCCGGTTCAGGGTGGAGATAATCGGGGCGTGGTTGTGCAGAATTTCAAAGCTGCCCCGGGTACCGGGCAGCCTGATACTGTAGATTTCTCCGGTGTACAGCTTTTTGTCGGGTGTGATCACTTCCAGATTCATGTTTTGCGGTATGAGCTTTGGTCAATAAATTGGGCGGTCCGGCCATACGGCTGGAGTCGTTTGTCTATTCTGCTGTTTCGGCCAGCAGTTTTTCGCCTTTGGCAATAGCCTGCTCAATGGTGCCCACCAGGTTGAAGGCTGCTTCAGGGTACTGGTCCGTTTCCCCATCCATAATCATGTTAAAGCCTTTGATGGTATCTTCAATGGATACCAGCACGCCCTGCAATCCGGTAAATTGTTCTGCTACGAAAAAAGGCTGGGATAAGAAGCGCTGTACCCAGCGGGCCCGGTGAACGATAAGCTTGTCTTCTCCGGAGAGTTCGTCCATTCCCAGGATGGCAATAATGTCTTTCAACTCCTTGTATCGTTGCAGGATTTCCTTAACCCGCAGGGCGC
>JBFWIL010000008.1:0-22363 GCA_050256015.1 Mangrovibacterium sp.
GCCGTACTGCCCATGGCCTTCGTCTCGGGCATGATGGGTCCCTACATGAGTCCCATGCCCATCGGGGCCTCCATTGCCATGATCTTTTCTCTGCTGGTGGCCCTGACCATCACCCCTTTCCTGGCCTACCGGCTGCTGCGCTTTCACGAAAAGGACGAAAAAGAAAAAAAACCTTTTATGCTGCAGGAATTGCCGGTTTACCGGCTGTATGCCGGGACGGTCAGACCCATGCTTAATTCCGGTTGGAAAAGCTGGAGCTTTCTGGGCGGGGTTACCGTGCTTCTGATGGCTTCCACTCTGCTTGTTTACTTCAAGGCCGTACCTGTCAAGATCCTGCCCTTTGACAACAAAAACGAATTCCAGGTGATCATTGACATGCCCGAGGGAACCACCCTGGAAAGAACTGCAGCGGTAACCAAAGAGCTGGCTGCTTATATTGCACAGCAGGACCATGTGATCAATTACCAGAGTTATGTAGGTACTGCTTCGCCCATGAACTTCAACGGACTGGTCCGCCATTACGACCTGCGTCAGGGGTCTAATGTGGCCGACATCCAGGTGAACCTCACCGGAAAAGAGGAACGCAAGCCGCAGAGTCACGATATTGCCAAGGCTATGCGTCCCGGATTACAAGAGCTGGCTCAAAAACTCGGAGCTAACGTGAAGGTAGTGGAAGTGCCTCCCGGTCCTCCGGTGCGCTCCACCCTGGTAGCCGAGATCTACGGTCCCGACAGGGGCGTGCAGATAAAACTGGCCCGGCAGGTAAAAGCGCTGCTCGGTCAGACCACGGACATGGTAGACATTGACTGGGACGTGGAAGATGATCAGGAAGAATACTTTTTCCGCGTACACAAGGAAAAGGCAGCCCTGCTGGGACTGTCGACCCGCCATGTCTTGCAGAGCCTGCAGGCAGCCCTGGACGGCATTGAAGCCGGCAAGCTTTACCAGCCTGAAGATCAGGAACAGGTGGGCATCCTGTTGCGTCAGCAGGAATCCGAGCGCTCGGACATCTGGGAACTGAAAAAGGTAAGCCTGATGAGTCCTTCCGGGAATCCGGTAGCCCTGGGCGATCTGGTGGATGTTGAAAAAAACATCCGGGGAAAAAGCATCAGCCGGAAAAACCAGAAGCGGGTGATCTATGTCACGGCCGATGTGGCAGGCAAACTGGAAAGCCCGGTCTACGGGATACTGGAAATGTCGGAAAAGCTAAAAAACCTGAAGCTGCCCGCCGGTTACGAACTGAAAGAGGAATATACCGGCCAACCCTTTACCGAGAGTCAGTACAGTTTGAAATGGGACGGTGAATGGCAGATCACCTATGAAGTGTTCCGCGATCTGGGAACAGCCTTTGCCGTAGTTCTGCTGGTCATCTACCTGCTCATTGTAGGCTGGTTCCAGAACTTCCGTGTGCCTGTAGTTATGATGGTAGCCATTCCGCTGTCGCTGATCGGCATTCTTCTCGGACACTGGCTGATGGGAGCTTTTTTTACGGCTACCTCCATGATCGGGCTGATCGCCCTGGCCGGAATCATGGTGCGAAACTCGGTGCTGCTGATCGATTTCATCAAACTCCGGCTAAATGAGGGCATCCCGCTGAAAGAAGCCGTCGTTGAAGCCGGGGCTGTGCGGACCACCCCCATTCTGCTGACGGCAGGGACGGTGGTCATCGGAGCCGTGGTCATCCTGTTCGACCCGATTTTCCAGGGGCTGGCCATCTCGCTGATGGGCGGAACCATTGCCTCTACTTTTCTGACCCTGATCATGGTCCCGCTGATCTATTACATGACCGAAAAACGAAAATATGCGAAGCAGCCAGAAATCAATGCAGAAGGATAAGCCTAAAAACCGATCTTAAAAGGGAAAAGAAATATTTCAATGGGCTTCCAGCCAGTTCGGAGCGGCATTCATCTCGACAGTCAGCGGCAACCCGATATCGACCGCCTGTTCCATCTGCTTCTTCACAAGCCGTTTCACCGGTTCCAGCTCTTCAAGCGGCACGTTGAAGTTCAGTTCGTCATGCACCTGGAGCATCATTTCGGTTTTGAACCCCCGGCCTTTAAGTTCCCGGTGAATCCCGATCATGGCCAGCTTGATAATGTCGGCAGCCGATCCCTGAATAGGCGCATTGACGGCGTTACGTTCGGCCACACCCCGCACCACCGCATTGACCGAATTGATATCACTCAGGTAACGGCGGCGTCCGCGGATGGTTTCCACATACCCCTTTTCCCGGGCCAGGTGAATACATTCATCCATATATTCCTTCACCCGGCTAAAATTTTCAAAATAACCGTCGATGAGCGCCTTGGCCTCCGAACGCGCAATGTTCAGTCGCTCGGCAAGTCCGAAAGCCGAGATACCATATATAATCCCGAAGTTGGCCGTTTTGGCCTTTCGGCGCATGTCTGCAGTTACTTCAGTCACCGGAACTTTAAAGATTTTTGCCGCGGTAATGGCATGAATATCCTGATCCTGGCGAAAAGCTTCCAGCATCTGCCCGTCGCGGCTCAATGCCGCCATAATGCGCAGTTCGATCTGGGAATAATCGGCCGACAGGAACAGGTGTTTATTATCGGAAGCCGTAAAAGCTTTGCGGATCTCCCTTCCGTTCTCATCGCGTATGGGAATATTCTGCAGATTGGGATTGGTGGAACTGAGCCGGCCCGTGGCGGTAATGGTTTGGTTAAAAGAGGTATGGATCCGGCCGGTTTGCGGATTAACCAGCTGGGGCAGAGCCTCCACATAGGTAGACAGCAATTTCCTCAGGCCCCTGAATTCCAGTATTTTCCTCACGATGGGATGCTTGTGCACCAGCTTGACCAGTACCTCCTCGGAGGTGGAATACTGCTTGGTCCTGGTCAGCCTGGCCTTGCTGTCAATCTTCAGTTTTTCAAACAGAATGGGTCCGAGCTGTTTGGGAGAAGACAGGTTAAACTTTTCTCCGGCCAGGCCGGTAATTTCCTTTTCCAGCTCTTCCAACTGCCGGCGAAGGCCCCAGGCGTAAACATCCAGTTCGCCGGTATTCAGGGTAACTCCGGCCAATTCCATACTGACCAACACGGGAATCAGCGGCATTTCAATAGTCTCAAAGACCCCACGCACCCCGGTCCGGTCGAGTTCCGGATCAAGCACCTGCTTGAGTTGCAGGCACAGGTCGGCATCCTCACAGGCATACTCCTTCAACTGGTCAAGGGGGACCTCCCGCATGCTGAGCTGATTCTTTCCTTTCTTCCCGATCAGACTCTCCGTTTGCACTTTCCGGTATGCCAGATAGGTTTCGCAGAGGTAATCCAGGTTATGACGCAGCTCCGGCTGAACCAGATAGTGGGCCACCATCGTATCGTAAACCGGTCCTTTCACTGCAATTCCGTAACGGGCCAGCATGAGCAAATCATACTTGATGTTCTGGCCCACTTTACAGATTCGCTGATCGGCAAACACCAGCCGGAACTCCTCCAGCAATTTGCAGGTTTCCTCCCTGTCTGCCGGCACAGGCACACACCAGGCCTCTCCCTTACGCCAGGAGAAGGACATGCAGACCAGTTCGGCCGAATGGGGGTCCAAACCGGTGGTTTCCGTGTCAAAGCAAAACTCTTCCTGCACGGAAAGTTCAGCACGCAGGCTGGCCCGCTGCATGGGTGTCTCCACCAGGCAGTAACGATGGGGAGTGGTATTCAGCTCTGCCAATTCCGCAGTTCCTTTCGTTTCCTGACCTGCCTTTGCAAGGTTTTGCAGCACCGGCGTACCGGTTTCCCCGCCGCCAAAAAGGCTGCCCTGTTTAAATTCCGGCTTCGCGGACTGCGGTACAGTTCCGTAACGCTGATTAAGCGTGCGAAACTCCAGTTCCGAATAAATGGTCCTGAGACTTTCCCGGTCGGGTTCTCCCAAGACCAGGGAAGTTTCATTGAACTCCACGGGCACGTTGAGCACAATCTCCACCAGCGTACGTGACAAGCGAACCTGCTTCTCATACTGCTCCAGGTTTTCCTTTTGTTTGCCCTTCAGCTCTCCGATATGCCCGTAAAGACCGTCAACCGATCCGTACCTGCCTATCAGCCTCATGGCGGTCTTCGGTCCGATTCCCGGACAGCCGGGCACATTGTCGGAACTGTCGCCCGTCAGGGCCAGTATATCAATCACCTGTCTCGGGTCTTCAATGCCAAAACTGTCGCAGACCTCCTTTACTCCCCAGACTTCATGCTCGTTACTTCCCCTTCCGGGTTTATACATAAACACATTTCCCGTAACCAGCTGTCCATAATCCTTGTCGGGCGTCATCATATACACCCGGTAGCCCATCTGTTCCGCCTTTCCGGCGAGGGTCCCGATCACATCATCAGCTTCATAGCCTTCCTTCTCAAGGAGCGGAATGCCATAAGCCCGAACAATTTTCCGGATCCAGGGCACGGACTTACGCAAATCTTCGGGCATCTCCTCCCGGGTCGCCTTATACTCAGGATACAGTTCATGCCGGAAGGTCGGGGCATGAACATCGAACACCACCGCCAGATGCGAGGGCTTCTCCTTGTTCATAAGCTGTTCCAGCGTATTGGTGAAGCCCAGCATGGCCGAGGTGTTCAGTCCCTTTGAATTATACCGGGGATTTTTGATAAAGGCAAAATAAGACCTGTACATCAACGCATAGGCATCAAGCAGGAATAACCGGTTGTTTCGATCATCAGACATAAGGCAGATTGGTTTTATTCGTTTCCTGTTGCGGCAATTCTTTATGCATCGGCATCTTCGCAGGTACAACGCTGCAGGCAGTCAATAATCCGGGAAAGCACATCATGTTTCAGGTAGTAAAAGGTATTTTTTCCGTCGCGGCGGGAACACAGCACCCCCTTGTCTTTCAGAATACCCAGATGGTGAGAGGTAGTAGACTGCTCGATACCTAGCAGCTCATGGATCTGGGTAACCGACAGTTTTTTTCCTCCCTCCAGATGTTTCAGAATAGCGATCCGCATCGGATGAGCAATTGCCTTTAACATGTTGGCAGCCTGATCCAGACGGCTGGCATCCATTTCCTGTATTCGCATCATATCTGCTATTGGTTTTATTGCCATATAAAATACAAATATATAGCTATTTGATTACTTCTAAAAGAAAAGAGAAAAATAGTCCCGTTTACTGCAGTCTGTTAGAGATTCCCGTCTGCGGCTGATTAAATTTCCTTATTTTTGATCAGACATTTGCAGGCACAGCACAGGACAGTGCCAGTACCAAAAGCAAAACGAATTTATCCGGACGTTTTATGGTTTCAGTCGACATGATAAGAAAGCCCATCGGGCAGGAACTGGAGGATTTTGAAGATTATTTCAAAGCCACCATAAAAAGTGATATACCCCTGCTTTCAACCATCATCAACTACATCCTGCGCAAAAAAGGCAAGCACATCCGGCCTATGTTCGTTTTTCTGGCCGCAAAAATGAACGGGGAACTTTGTGAAAAGACCCACAGGGCCGCGGCTTCCATTGAACTGTTGCACACGGCCACCCTGGTTCATGACGACGTGGTGGATGAATCGTACGAAAGACGGGGCAGTTTTTCGGTCAATGCCCTGTGGAAAAACAAGCTGGCCGTTCTGGTGGGCGACTATATCCTGGCCAGGGGACTGCTGCTCAATGTTGACAGCGGAAATTACCGCTTTTTGCAGCTGATAAGCCGGGCAGTCCGGGAAATGAGCGAAGGGGAAATTCTGCAGATGCGCAAGAGCCGAAAACCGGACATGAATCTTGACACGTATTTTGAAATAATCCGCAAAAAAACGGCATCGCTCATTGCCACCAGCCTTGCCATCGGAGCCGCTTCGGTAACCGGTAACGAGGAACTGGTTGAGGCCATGTACGGCATCGGGATGGATGCCGGAATTGCCTTTCAGATCAAAGACGATATTTTTGATTACCAAGCCAGGGGAGTTCTGGGGAAACCCACAGGCAACGACCTCCGGGAACGCAAGGTGACCCTGCCACTGCTCTGCGTCCTGGACAGTATGCAGGAAAAGGAACGAAGCCGGGTATTGCGCGAAGTACGAAGCAAGCATAAAAGCACCGCCCGGGTTCAGGAGCTAATCCGGCTGGTTACGGAACGTGGCGGTCTGAAAGGCGCCACGGAACAAATGAACCTGTACCGCGACAGGGCCATTGCCGCCATCCTGAAGTTTCCAGATACCCCGGCCCGGGAATCACTGATCGGGTTAGTGAATTACATTACTGTCCGGGAAAAATAATACGTTCCCTTCCATGAGCCCCGGACCCCACCACCCACAATAAAAAATTTGTCTCCCGGCAGAAACGGCCGTAAGACAGGGAATGAGCAGTTGCAGTCAGGAATCTCCCTCCGGGAACTGCACCGCTTTCTTCGTCCGACGCATGAAGCTGGCTGTCAGTATCAGCAGTCCGAAGAAGGTAATTGCTCCATTAAACAAAAGCAGCTCGAAGCCAAACGTATACCCTCCGAACCAGTCTTCCGAGCGGGCACTGACCAGGTAGCTCAGCAGGGGAGCCAACACACAAACCAGGGGCACCAGCCGGTCGCACACCTGCCGCCGGCTGAACAGGCCGAAAGCATAAAGTCCGAGCAGGGGACCGTATGTATAGCCGGCCACCCGGAAAATTGCGTTCACCACGCTCCGGCTATGCACAGTCCGGAAAAAAACGATAACCAAAAACATAATCAAGGAAAAAACAAGATGGACCCGCAGCCGGACCAGGCGGGTTCCGGGAACATCGGGCTTCATGTTCAGTATATCGATACAAAAGGAAGTGGTCAGCGCGGTCAGGGCCGAATCGGCCGAAGAACAGGCAGCCGATAGAATGCCTATTAAAAAGAGAATGCCTGCCAGGATGCCAAAATGCTGCATGGCCAGCAGCGGGTACAGATCGTCGGTCCGTTCGGGAAGGGCAATTCCTTTTCGCGCCGCGTAAACATAGAGCAGCACCCCGAGACAAAGAAAAATCAGGTTGGCCAGGATAAAGGCGAAGCTGAACCAGAAAATGTTCTTCTGTGCATCACGTCGGTTCTTACAGCTCAGGTTCTTCTGCATCATATTCTGATCCAGTCCGTTCATCACAATTACCGTACCCAGTCCGGCAGCAAACTGCTTGACGAAATTCGTTGCGGACTGCCAGTCCCAGTCAAAAGTACGGCTCATCGGATGTCTGCTGATGACGGTAATCATTTCGCCGGCATCGAGCTTAAGCTGCCGGCCCAGGACAAACAGGGTCACTCCCACGGCTCCCAGGAGGAACAGCGTCTGCAAGGAATCGGTCCAGACGATGGTCTTGATGCCGCCCCGGAACGTATACAGCCAGATGACCAGCAAGGTAAACAGTACGGTCAGCCAGAACGGAATACCCAGGGAATCGAAAAAAGCCAGATGAAGCACGCCGGCAGCCAGGTACAGCCGGAAAGAAGCCCCGACAGTCTGTGACAGCAGAAAAAAGAAGGCCCCGGTTTTGTATGAATGCCGCCCGAAACGCCGGTCCAGGTAGGTATAGATAGACACCAGCTCTAAGCGGTAATACAAAGGAATCAGCACCCAGGCAATCAGCCAGTAACCGATAAAATTACCCAGCAGGAACTGCAGGTAAGTCCAGGCGGAATGTCCCACTTCCCCGGGTACGGAAATGAAAGTGACCCCGGAAATGGTGGAGCCGATCATGCCAAAGGCTACCAGATACCAGGGAGAACGGCGGTTCCCCGTAAAAAAAGTCTCGGAATTGGCCTTCCGCGAAGAAAAAAAAGAAACCCCCAGCAGCAGAATAAAAAAAAGAAAGATTACCGTAAAGATCAGCAGTTTGCTCATCTATCAGCGAATTGAAGGACCCCCGGACCGTATTCCCGGTTAAAAATAAAGCATAATAACGAAAATGCAAAACAGGGTTTTGCATTATAAAACCCGGCATTCCATCTGCCCGGTTCCGGGATAAAATCTTTTATCTTTGCAGCATGAAACAAAAACTAATCGCAGACAGCGGCTCAACAAAAACCGACTGGCGGTTAACCGGGGGAACCGGGTCCGGAGTCTCTTTTCAAAGCCGGGGGATGAATCCCTTTTTCCGGAGTGCAGGCGATCTGTATGAGGAGCTAAACGATCTGTTTCCTTCATCCATGCGGGATCAGGTCGGAGAAATTCACTATTACGGGGCCGGCATGGTTCAGGGAAAAGACAAGCCGGTCAGGGATGCGCTTTCGTTGCTTTTTCCCGGGGCAGTCATTGAAATCCGTTCCGACATACTGGGTGCAGCCCGGGCGCTCTTCGGCAATTGTCCGGGAATTGCCTGTATTATGGGAACCGGTTCCAATGCCTGTTTTTATGACGGCCGGGAAATAACGGCCCGAGTACCTCCGCTGGGTTTTATACTGGGCGATGAGTGCAGCGGTTCGGATTTGGGGAAAAAACTGCTGGGCGATTATTTCAAAGGAATTATGCCAGAGCGGGTGAGCAAACTGTTTGAGAAACGGTATCAACCCGTTCAGCTGGAAGTCCTGGACCGCGTCTACCGGAAGGAACAGACCAACCGTTACCTGGCCGGCTATGCCCCTTTTCTGGCTTCCCTACCCGATGATCCTTACTGCCGGGGAACAGTAACCGGCAGGTTCCGTGAATTTATGGATAGGAATGTGATGCAAATCCCTGAAGTATCCGGACAGCCAATCGGATTTGCCGGCTCTGTAGCCTGGCATTTCCGGGAAATTATTCTTCCCCTGTGCGCATCTTACGGTTTTACGGAACCGGTCCTGCTGAAAAATCCCGTAGACAACCTGGCAGCCTTTCATACAAAAGTCTGATAACACAGTCCGGGGGAAAAGCAGACCGGTTGCTGCCCCTCCCCCGGGTATCCGAGCGTTTTCGCCTTGCTGCAGATCAAAGCGAATTACTGATCAGGAAAGTTACGGCAAAAGCCACTATGGCATACAATTCAGGGAATACGGCCAGGATCATGGTTTTCCCGAATACGTCATAACCAGAACTGATACCGGAAATCCCGTTGGCTGTAATATTTCCCTGTTGAATGGCTGAGAACAGGGCCACCAGCCCCAAAGCCAGTCCTGCTCCCAAAAAGGCTGCGCCATGCAGCATGGTTACCGATCCCAGGGAGGCCAGCTTGAGGTTCATCACAAAAAAACCGGCAAAGCCGTAAAGTCCCTGTGTCCCCGGAAGTGCACTCAGCAGCATATAACTACCGAAAGCATCTTCGCGTTTTTTCAGCGCCCCGATGGTTGCATTACCTCCCTTGGATACACCGATCGCACTACCGATTCCTGAAAGCAGCACCATCAGCGCCAATCCCACATAAACGAGTACATAAGCCAAATCCATAATTTCGATATTAAATGATTGATTAATTCTTTTGTTTTGCAAAGGGCCGGTAAGTTTTCCCTCCCCCTTTAAAACCTGCATTCTTGTAAAACTCCACAAAGGTCAGACGCATGGGATGTACAAAAGCCCCCAGCCCTGATATGGCCAGGTTGGCCGTATGCCCCACCAGGATGATAAGCAGAAAAACGACCGGTCCCACATAAGGAGCCTGACCGAAGGCCACGGCCATCTGGTTGATAACCAGTCCGAGGATGGAGCTGGCAATGCCCAAGGCAAACAGGCGAATATAAGAAAGCAGGTCTCCGAATATTCCCGTCACATTACTGTAGATATCCCATATTCCGCCGATCAGCCGGGTGTGGACCGGCCCGGTAGCCGAGAACAGCAGGATCAGTAAAAGAGCCAGTCCGTACAGCAACTTCCGGACAATGGCGGTAAAAACACTACCGGCACCAGCCAGCAGGAATTCAAAAACCACGGCCGTCAGAATAAGCAGAAGCCATCCCAGTGATCCCAGGGCCAGCGACGGAACAGTGGAGCGCAGCTGGTTGATGACCCGAAGGCAGATTCCGTAAGTAATCTGAACGGCCCCGATGATCAGCGAAAGCGTAAAGATTTTGGAACTGTCCAGAAACAGCCCGCTAACCTGTTCCAGGGCCGGAAGCTTGGCCAGTTCCACCCCGAAGAACGTTCCGAAGGCCAGTCCGACCAGCAGGGTTGCCGCTCCAAAAAGCTGGCCCAGGCTCAGGTAAGCCTTCATCTCTTTACCCGTAAACCGCTTGGCAAAGCTTGTCCCCAGCAGAATTACCAATCCGTATCCCGCATCGCCCAGGCAAAAGCCAAAAAACAACAGAAAGAAGGGAGCAAAATAAACGGTCAGGTCCATTTCCCCGTAAACGGGAAGAGAAAACAATTTGGTAATGGGTTCAAAAAGCCGCGCGAAGCGGTTGTTGGTAAGCTTCACGGGAGGCAGATCGGCCGGAGAAGCTTCTTCCCGGAGAAAGAGAATGCCCTTTTTTTCCAGGTAGCAATCCAGCTTTTCTGCGGCCGTAACAGGCACCCAGCCTTCCAGCAGGTCAACGCGTCCTTCTGCGGCCTGTGCCGTCCGGTTATCACGGATATCAAGCCATTCGAGCCGGTCGCCCAACCAGGCACGACGTTCCTGCAACGGGGACCAGCTGTCGCCGGCCAGCTGCTGCAAGCGGGAACAGATTTTTTTCTCTTCCCCGCGAAGTCCGTCCATACGCTTATTAAGTTTACCAAGCTCTTCTTTCGGAGGATGCACCTCCCGGGCCCCTTCCAGCGAAGGTTGATCGGGACCTATAAGCACAAAATGTATTTCCCGCTCGGAATGGCTGACAATCTCCAGCGGAAAGCTTTCCTGCCAGCTGTTGCTGAACTTTTTGGCCGGTACGGTATAAAAACGAAAAGGAATGCCGGCCCGGGTCATTTCTTCCAACAGCTTCGGGGAATAATCACCCCAGACAACCCGTGTATCCAGAATTTCCTGCAGCTGTTCCCTGGCCGACCTGCATTCGGCCAGACGTTTAAGCAGGCTGCCCGCCTGCACGATAACTTCCTTCACCGAAAGCAAAGTACTGTCATTGCCCGGTTGTTCCTGCCGGTACAGCTTCAGTTGTTCCAACAGTCTGCCGATCTGTTCGGACTCCCGGGCCAGCTCTGCCGCTTCTCCCGCAACCTGTTTCTCCCTGCTGCGATCGACATGCACCACTTTCAGATCCTGAAGGTCATCCAGAAAATGCCTATAAAACGGATGGTACACGGCGAAGCTGTATTTAAGCATGGGTACAACCATGGAATTCCTTATATTTAGTTCACATTCAATTCATTTTTCTTCCGGAATCAGGGATCCGGCTTACACCTGCTGCAGTTCTGCCTGCTGCAGTTTGTTTTTCAGCAACTTCTGGGAGGCTTTAGAGAGGTTATCCTCATCTTCCAGATAACGTTTGATCTGACGGATGGCATCTTCCAAAGCGGGAATCTGCACCTTCTCGTACAGGTTGACTTTCTGGGTGGCTTTTTTCCGGGCTTCCTCCAAAAGCTTCAGACGCTGCTCTACCACCTGTTTTTTTGCTTCGGCCTCCAGCAGTTTTTGCAGTCCGGGCAGGGCTTCGCTGAACCAGTCGGGATACAGGGTCAGGGAAAAGGGCCTGACAGTTGTTTCAACCCCTTCAAAGCGGGGGATCAGGATGCCGGCAATCTTATGGCGGCTCACACGAACCTGCTTCACCTGAAACAGGGAAAAGTCGAACTCCTTCCACAGGTTTTTCCATACCTCCATGCCGGAGAGCACATCCTGCAGGGCAGTCCGGGCTTCACCCAGGCTCCTGCGCGTTTCAAAGACCATAGCCCGCAGGGCAGCTTCCTTGTTTTTCAATGTGGGCAGTGCCTTTTCCCGCATCTTCAGCTTGGTCTGAAACTCGCGCAAAACCGTTTTGTTGTATTTGATCTCCAGCTTCATGCGTCCGGTTTATGCGGTTTCCTTTTCCATCCAGTACTGATCGACAAACTCCTGCTTGATCCCCACCTCATCGCGGGTCAGGTATTTACCAAACAGCCGCCAGGTTTCGTCAAGCATTTCATCGGTTCCCAGGTTCACGTCAATGGCCAGAATGTTCCGCGAATAATCCTCGGCAAACTGCAGCACTCGCCGGTCGTAGTCGGAAAGCTCAAAGCCGTTTTCCAGCTTGGTCTTGGAATTGGCCGCATCGGCGTATAACCTGATCGCGGCGTTCATGACCTGCGGATGGTCGCTGCGGGTGGCCTTGCCGATAACCAGCTGTTTCAGACGCGACAGGCTCCGGAAAGGATCAATGATCACTTTGTTCACTTCGGGAGAACGGCGCAAAAATAGCTGTCCCTCTGTGATATACCCTGTATTATCGGGGATGGCATGGGTAATGTCTCCGCCGGAAAGGGTAGTCACTGCCAGAATGGTGATGTTGCCCCCGTGGGGGAACTGAACCGCTTTTTCATAAAGTTTGGCCAGATCACTGTACAACGATCCGGGCATACTGTCTTTTGAAGGGATCTGGTCCATGCGGTTAGATACGATACTCAGGGCCTGGGCATACTGGGTCATATCAGTAAGCAGCACCAACACTTTCTCGTTTTTTTCCGTGGCAAAATATTCGGCGGCAGCCAGAGCCATATCGGGAATCAGCAAGCGTTCCACAGGCGATTTATCCGTGGTGTTGATAAAGCCAATAATCTTCGATTGTCCATACCCCTTTTCAAAGGCGTGCTTGAAGAAAAGGTAGTCGTCGCGGGTCAGTCCCATCCCTCCCAGTATTATCTTATCGACCCGGGCCCGCCGGGCGATCAGGGCAAGCACCTGGTTGTAAGGCTGGTCGGGATCGGCAAAGAAGGGGATCTTTTGGCCCGAAACCAGGGTGTTGTTCAGGTCGATGCCAGCAATACCCGTTGCAATCAGTTCGCTGGGCTGTTTCCGGCGAACGGGATTGACCGAGGGCCCCCCGATGGGATATTCCCGGCCTTCCACGGCCGGCAGTCCGTCGATCGGGTGTCCGAAAGCATCAAAAAACCGTCCATTCATGTAATCGCTCAGGGGAAGCCAGGGAGCCCTGCCGGTAAACACCACCTCCGCGTCACTCCGGAGGCCTTCCGTTCCCTCAAAAACCTGCAGGGTAACCTTATTCCCGACAATTTTGACCACCTGGGCGGCACGTCCCTGCACCCAGGCCATTTCGTCGTAACCGACCCCGCTGACCTCCAGGGTACAGGTTGCCTTGGTTATATTTGCCAGCCGGCAGTATATTTTTTGAAAAGCCCTTGCCTTCATGTTTTTCCTGTTTTTTTTCTTGTGTTTATACTTTATAGCCCGACGTTTGATCTGGCATCTGCCGATACTGCGGCATCTTTGCGGCTAAGCCCGCCGACCAGTTCTTCCAGCTGTTTCTCGTAGTCACGGAACTGATCGGACCGGAATTCACTGTAGTTCATCTGTTTGAACAGGTTGATGATCTTCTTGAACTGATCGCGAGCCTCATTGAAGTCGCTGAAGCCGAATTCATTCTCCACAATGCCGATAACCTTCTCCAGCATGTACTTCTGGCGCTTCAGAGGGGTGTTGCTGTCGACCGTATCGAAGGCATCCTGCTGCAGGATGGCAAAATCGATCAGCTCGGATTTCCAGAATACCTCATGATATTCCACAGGTACCCCGTCATCGCCCAGGATGTTGATCTGCTCCCGGGCTTCCTGCCCGCGAATCAGGAAGTTCTTCACAAAGTCGATCTCGTCAATCCATCCGGGACCGATGTTCCGGCCGGCAAAGTCGACATATTCCTCGTATTCCAGGTATTTGGAATAACTGTCGATGGGGTCAATAGCCGGATAGCGCTTACTGTCGGCCCGGTTCTGGGAGAGGGCGAAGAAGCAGCGGGCGACCTTCTTGGTAGCTTCGGTAACCGGTTCCAGCAGGTTTCCCCCGGCCGGGGAAACCGTCCCGATAAAAGTAATGGACCCCTTGTTCCCGTTGTTCAGCACGGTATAGCCGGCCCGGGAATAATAACTGGCAATGATAGCCGAGATATCCATTGGAAAAGCATCCGGACCGGGCAGCTCTTCCATGCGGTTCGACATCTCACGCAGAGCCTGAGCCCAGCGGGAAGTGGAGTCGGCCAGCAGCAGGACGCTCAGGCCCATGGCCCGGAAATACTCAGCCATGGTCATGGCCGTATAAACGGAAGCTTCCCGGGCAGCCACGGGCATGTTGGAGGTGTTGGCCACGATAACAGTACGTTCCACCAGTTTGCGTCCCGTGCGGGGGTCGTCCAGATGGGGAAATTCGGAAAAAATCTCCACCACCTCGTTGGCCCTTTCGCCACAGGCTGCCATGATCACCACATCGGCCGCAGCCTGTTTGGCCAGGGCATGCTGCAGCACAGTCTTTCCGCTACCAAAAGGACCGGGAATAAAACCGGTTCCTCCTTCCAGGATGGGGTTCATCGTATCAATGACACGCACTCCGGTCTCGAACAGAGTTCCCGGACGCAGTTTTTCCCGGTAACGTGTGATGGGCACCTTGACGGGCCAGCTCTGTACCATGGTCACCTCCTGCTGCTGTCCGTCCGGAGCCTTCAGCCGGGCCACCGCATCGGTAAGGCCATATTCCCCTTCCGGGGCCACCCATTCCAGTTTCCAGCCGCCTTCCAGCTTAAAAGGCACCATGATCTTATGCCGGATATGGTATTCCGGCACTTCGCCCAACCAGTCTCCGGCATAAACCGGATCACCGGCTTTGGCCAGGGGAGTAAATGTCCAGCGGGAATCCCTGTCCAGCGGATAGGTCCGCGCCCCGGGTTCCAGGAAAACCCCTTCCATCTTGTCCAGATCATTCTGCAGTCCGTCGTAATTGCGTGTGAGCAGTCCGGGTCCGAGCTGCACCTCCAGCATCTGTCCGGAGAAGGCCACGTCCAAGCCGGTGCGAAACCCCCGCGTCGTTTCGAAGACCTGGGCAAAAGCCTTGTTTCCCTCGGTCTTGATCACCTCGCCCATGATCTCCTTCCCCCCGAAAAGAAAATAACAGATCCCGTTCTGGATCAGGGGACCGTCGGCCACAGCCTCCACCAGGTTTCCCACGATGGCCGTCACCTTCCCTCTGCTGATTATTCGTGTATCTTCCATATTGCTTAATTATTCTTCTATTCCTGAGTGTGCCAGATATTTCCCGGCAATTTCGAGTGGATCGGCGGTTTCCCGGGCATGCGTAATCCGCTGCCAGCGTTCCAGCAGCAGCAACTTTTGGTAATAACCCAGGATCACATCCACGGAAAAGTATTCAAAACGGTTAATCTCCTCAATAGCCTGCCATCGGAGCCGGTCGGTTTCCTGCTCGCGCCGGAGCAGATCGGGTTGGGCCAGCAATGGTTCGAGCTGGGGTACAGCCGAAAATTCGGTATGAATAATTTTCTGGTTGCAGCTGAATTCCAGCAACAGATCGCTGTAGGAACTGCCCGGTATCAGTTGTTCTTTTTTCTCGGCCTGCAACAATTCGGAGCGGCGTGCAGCAAAGAAATTCAGCAGGTTCATTTCCCATACACCCCAGTGACGAAGAAAACGGTTGCCGGCATGCAGCAGCTGCCTGAAATAAAGAATCTGCAAGCGGTGGGTAATACGGGGCCGGGGCAGTTCCGCCCGGTCATTTTCCTTCCAGAGCACAAACTTCCGGAGGTATTCCGGCAAAAGACCGAATTCTTCTGCGGCAGAATGAAAAGCTCCCCCCGGAATGCCGGGCGGCAGTCCGGTTTCGCGCTTTTCCCCGCTCAGGTAATCTACAATTCCCCGGTGATACTGCCGGATCCAAAGCAGGCGTACCCACTCCACCTCAGCATTGGCGAGCAAGTCTTCCAGTGTACCGGGATAAAGTTCAGGAAGCTTCTGTCCGCCCTGAGTATCAAACTCCAGATCAGGCAATCCGCTTATGAAACTGTAGTAAGCACTCATGCTTCCTCCCGGCTATAGAGGAATTCCCTGATCTTCGGTTTCATCAGCGCCATGAAAAAAGTCTGGAAATCCTCATCCGTGAACGACACTTTGAAGCCTTCGCCGTTGTTCACGATGCTGAACCCCTCCTTCAGTCCGGCCACAGGTTTGATCTTTACCCCGGCAGCCAACACTTCGGAAGCCTTGGCCTTAAGCAACGATTCCACCTTCGGTGCAGCCGATTCAGGTACCAGCAGATCCAGCTTACTACCGTTTTCCTTGTCAGCATGAAGTCCACGGGCTATCTCGAGCATCAGCTCTTCCAGAAAACCCTCATCGGCCGTGAGCTTCTTAGCCAGTTCGGCCGATGCCCGGGCCGAAACCACATTGTTAAGCTCCTGCCGCGTAATTTCGATCACCTGTTCGGAAATAGATTGCAGTTCGGCTTTCAGGGAACTGTTAATCTGCTCCGATTCCTGTTTGGCTTCAGCCAGTATGACTTTGGCCTGTTCCTGCGAATCGGCAACTATCTTTCCGGCTTTTTTCTCGGCTTCCGCGAGGATGCGTTCCGCTTCCTCCCTGGCCCTGGTTACGCCCTCGTTATAGATATTCTCCGTAAGTTCTTTGATCTTATCATTCATCACTTTGTCCGATTAGTTTCTGTAATATTGGTGCTCAATTTAATAAAAAGCTTCTATTATCAAAGAAAAACAAGCCGGAAAAGCACAATTATTAACATTCGGTTTAAGGTTACTGTTTCCTTTGCATAACGGCTTACTTTAATTTAGAATTATCCCGGTGACGGTTGCGGTCGCGCCGGATCTTTTTTCCCATCTGGTATCGTTTCTGTTTCCGACCGGCTTTCCCGGTCGCATTAAAAGTCTTTTTGACGGGTATCCAGGATGATGGTCACCGGTCCGTCGTTAACCAGCGAGACCTCCATATGAGCTCCAAATTCCCCGCTACCCGCCGGTTTTCCAATACGCTCTTCAAGCTTTTGCAGAAACTGTTCGTACAGGGGAACCGCCACACCGGGCCCGGAAGCCCGGATCCAGGAAGGACGGTTCCCCTTCTTCACGGAAGCCATCAGCGTAAACTGACTGACCACCAAAACATCACCGTCCACATCTTCCAGGGAACGGTTCATCACCCCCCGCTCATCATCAAAAATACGCAGCTGGCATATTTTACGAACCAGCCAGTCCATATCGGCCTGGGTATCGGCATCCTCAATAGCCAGCAAAACAAGCAGTCCGGCCCCGATGGCCGAGAGCTCCCTGCCGGCCACGGAAACCGAAGCCCGGCTAACACGCTGCAGTACAATCCTCATCTTTTTTCGGATTTAATTCACACCCATCCCCGCTTATGCAGGCGGCTGCAGGATAAAAAATACCCGCCTTATGCAAAAATCCGGAATACATGCTCACGCAAAGATATAGATTCTGACTATTTTTGCAGGCATGAGCGTACGTTGCTTATTTCTGGACGACACCGATCCGTACCTGAATCTGGCCACGGAAGAATTTCTGCTGAAGGAAACAGGCGAAGAGCTGTTTCTGCTATGGCGCAGTGAACCGGTCATCGTGGTGGGCAAGCATCAAAATGCCCTGGCCGAGATTAACCACCGCTATGTGCAGGAGGAACACATCCGGGTGGCCCGCCGGCTTTCCGGCGGCGGAACCGTATTCCACGATCCGGGCAACCTTAATTTTACCTTCATCAAAAACGCAGACCGCACAGACCGGATCTGTTACGAATATTTTACCCGGCTGATCATCGGCCCGCTGGAAAAACTGGGGCTTCCCGCTTGGGAAGGGCCTCACAATGCCATTTTCCTGGGTAACCGGAAGATCTCCGGAAGTGCCGACCACGTCTGGAAAAGACGGGTGCTGCATCATGGCACCCTGCTGTTTGACAGCCGGCTGGAAAGGCTGCAAATGGCCCTGGAGACAGACCTGTCCCGCTTTGAACACAAGGCCGTGCAGTCAAACCGCAGTGAGGTGACCAACATTGCCGGACATCTGACGAAAAACATGGATATCAGAGCATTTTCAAGCTTTCTGATGCGGGAAGCATCCCGTAGTTTTCCGGGATGCAGTTTCCGGGGACTGGATGCAGCCGAGCGGAAGGCTGCAGAAAGACTCAGAGAAGAGAAATACTGCCGGTGGGACTGGATTTACGGGTATTCTCCGAAATACAGGTACCACAACCGGCTCAGCGGCCTTAAGAGCCCGCTTGTTTTCAGCTTCAGCGTGGAAAAGGGGCGGATCAGGGATCTCTGCTGGGAAGGCGGAGTCTCAGAAACACTGAAAAACCACCTCACAGCCGCCATGCAGATGCAGCGGCATGAGCCGCAGGCCCTGCGGGCAGCGCTGGATCCGCTGGATCAGGCCCTGCAGCAGGAAGGCTTATCTTCCTCCCTGCTGCTGGACAAGCTGTTCTGATACTCCGGACAGACTTATTTCACCTGCTTAACCAGCGTCCCGATCCGGCCGGTTTTATCTACAGCCGTAACCTCCAGCAGAAAATCGCCCCGGATCCGTGTAGCCGGCAACGCAACCCGTACTTCTCCCTGATCGTTCAGGTGCAGTCCTGGCGACCAGTACAAAGTGGTCTTATCTTCCCCGCCCAGGAATTCCTGTCCGGTTCCGGTCTGCAGCAGACCGGCCTGTGCTTCATCCGGTTCGGTTCCCCGGCGGGTCCAGATCTCAACCAGTCCCACGGAATTCAAGCCGGTATACCGCTGAATATCGATCGGACTGGTAGAAATATTGATCGAGGCAACATCATAGGGAGAAAGCGTATTGATAACGGTAACGCTGGTTCCCATCCGCTGTCCGTCGATCACGATCAGGGCTCCGTCCTGTGCCATCAGCGAGTTGTTCCCTCCCGGGAAAACAATTTTATCGCCATCCACCAGCTGATAGGGTTTGATCATTTTGATCACATCCATAATGGATGAACCTGAACGCAGTAATTTCAGGTAGTTGTTTCCTTCGGAAACCTGACTGCTTCTCCGTTTTACCCGGGCAAAGAGAAAATCATTGTCTGCATAGAATTGCGGACTCACCACAGGTTTTTCCACAGCGGGCCGGGTGGACAGGAAATCACGCACGCTGTCTGAAAGCCGTTTATCCAGGTTTTCATCAAACCGGATATGCAGTTTTTCATCCCCGGCAGGCGACAGGGCCTTCAGCACGTATTCGTCTGCAGAAGCCGGACGGATGCCCGGGAACACAAAACGTCCTTCTTCGTCTGTGGTAACATTCATGATCCGGGCGCTTCCCTTATGCACGAGGCTCACCCGTGCATTGGACACACCTTCCTCCTTCCGGTCAAACACCTTTCCGGAAAGCCAGTCTTCCCCGGCCCGGAAAGCCTTCCCGACAGATTCAAAATCGATCACCGACTGCCAGGAATAATTACGGAACCGGTTGCATATCAGCAGATGGTTCAGGACATGCTCATCCAGTAACCCTTTTTGCTCCAAGACATCAGGAATCCTGTTTTCCAGCAGGCCGTTCAGTCCGAAACAGGTGGCAAGTCCGGCATCCTCCCCGGTCTGCCTGCCGGCTTCGGTAACAGATACCATAAGCAGCACCGAATCGGAAGGTTCTTCCGACGGGGTCCGGATCAGCAGGCTGTGTTTCTCGCCCGACTCCCAGGTGCCGGATTCGGAGGTCACATCCAACTGCAGTGGATTGTCCCGTTCCGTATACAACAGGCGTTCCCCAAGCAGCCCTCCTTCCGCATCAAAAGCCTTCAGCAGAACCAGTCCGCCGGGAATTCCGGCTTTGGGAATACGGACCCGTCCGGAACCGCTGATGGTCACTGTAGAAGCCCAGAACAGGCGGTCGCCCCTGGTAACAA
The DNA here is from genome assembly GCA_050256015.1 of Mangrovibacterium sp. GTDB lineage: Bacteria > Bacteroidota > Bacteroidia > Bacteroidales > Prolixibacteraceae > JBFWIL01. The sequence continues at coordinate 19,664 of JBFWIL010000008.1, forward strand.
GCAGATTTACAGGACGGGGTTCGGATGAGGAGAACAGCAGGTTTACAAGGATTTCCTTTGCATCGGTACGTGGCACGGACAAAACAAAGCCCTCCTGTTCAAAAGGCGGCAGCACAAAATTCTGTCCTTTACCCGGGCCTTTTGTTACGGTAAACTGCAAACGTTCACCAGCTTCGGCCATCACAGGAAAAAGACCGTATCCGGGAACCAGTGTTTTCGTCCGTCCCAGCATCCGTCCGTCTTGCCCCCTGATTTCGGCTTCAATCTCAACCGCCTGACCTCCGGCCGTGCTGACGCGGAAACCCACTTTCTGCGGCAGCCCGCAAACGAAATGTCCCCCTTCCGGATATAAGCATATCTTTAGCCGCATGGCATCAACAGCCAACCGCTTACGAAAATTCAGCTTCCGGGAATCGCTTACGCACAGCAGCAGCGGTCCGTCGTACATCCGGTCCGGGACCGCCGCCTCAATACAGGCGGTTCCCTCCTTGCCGGTTTTCAATTTTCCGAAGGACAGTTTCTCATCGCCCGCCTGCAAAGTCCAGTTCAGCTTGTACCTGCCTACAACTCCGCCTTCCAGATCTTTCAAACCCAAAACGATCCGGTTTGACTTTCCGGACAAAAGCGGTTCAGGCACCTCAGTAAGTCTGACCACCATTTCATCCTTATCCAGAGGATCCACAAAAATCCGTTTCAGAAAAGCTTCATCCTCCTGACGGATGCCGGGAAGATGGGCTTCAAGCACATATTCCCCGCCGGCGAGATTATCCGGGACCCGGAAGCTGCCTGAAGGCCGGCCATCCGAACAGACGAGGGTTTCCTCGACCAGCTGCTCTCCCCCGGAATCATAAAGCCGGATAACCACTTCGCCAACAGCAGGATAAGGCCCTTCCTGCCGAAGACTTCCCTCAAGTGCAGCCAGCCGGATAGCTTCTCCCGGTTTATAAACCTCCTTGTCGGTAACAAGGCAGACATGCTTTACTGAATTGTGCTGAAAATAACTGACGAGCCGGTCATGAATCCGTTCAATGGCCGCTTCATCCTGAGCCATGCCGTGAAGATATACGACAGACAGAAGCAGTAATAATAAGACATATCGTTTCATCGCATTCACTTTAGTTATTATTGATTATTCCCTTGTTCCCTGTTGCGTATCTTCCCGGACCCGGTATGCCTGCGGCCTCAGAGCCGGGGTTAATGCGTTTTATGGCCCTGCGCAGATCTTCATCAGGACGGATCGTGTTAAAATCGCCCCAGAATTCCTGATCATAGTCAATGATCATTTCGGTAAAGATATCGGTTGGAAGAAAAGTCTCCTCTTTATCAAAGCGTTTCAGACCGGTTTCCTCCATCTGGGTAACCAGCAGGTCAGAAATGCTGTGAAACACAGAATTCACCCGGTCATTGCGGCTTCGCACCCGGAATCGGGCCGAAGTACGGGCTGCATTCAGCGACCACAGGCCTTCATGCAGCCGGTAAGCAACCCGGTATTCCAGTTCCAGCGGTTTTACGTTAAACCCTTTGGGTTTTTTCCGGATAAGCGATTTCCGGGCATAACGAAGACCGTTTTTCCCCATATTGAACTCGGCATACACCAGCGCCCAGGATTCCCGGTCAAAATAGAGTTTCCCTTCATAACTCGGGAAGTCGATCTTTCCGGCAGGCTCAAAGCGGATCACATAGGTAGGCCGACCGGAAAAGTCGATCAGCCGTTCGGTCTGATAGCGGTAAAACTGCCGGTATTCCGAATCGAGAAAGGTTTCCATGGTCCGGACCACATCCAGTTTGGTCATGTAATAAGGACCTCCCTGCATTTTGAAATCAACCCGGCGAAAAGGTTGCACATCAAAACTTTTCCGGCCCTTCAGAAAACGGATCTTGTCTTCCCTGCTACTCATGCCATAGGGAGATTTCAGAATATGAATCACCGCTTCGGCCACATTGACATAGGTTTTATCCTGAAGCAGAACTTCCCTGTAGAAAGCACTCATAAGCCGGTTTCCACCCGGATAATTATCCCGGATATGTTCCTCAAAACGATCCAGCACGAAACGCGGATCAACAGCAGATATTTCAATTTCTTTCAGGTGGATGTTAACCGGTAGCAGACCAATATTCAGTTCCGCAGCGCGAAGCGTATCCGTGTCAACTCTTGCCCGGGCATAACCCATACACGAAAATACCAGCGCCCTGTGCCTGTATTTATCCGGGATTTTAAGTTCGAAACGCCCGTCGCGATTGGTAATGGTACCAAAAGGCTCTTCCTGCACGGACACACTGGCATAGGGGACCGGCTCCCCGCTTCCCGCATCGGAAACAGTTCCGGTAATAATCTGCAGATCGGGAGAAGGAGGACTTATGCCCCCGGCGGACAAATAGTCGGATGCTTTACGCAGACTGATGATCAGCTGATCGCCGTACAGGCTGGTTTGAAATTCCGGTCCCAGGATCTGCTCAACCAGCTTCCCGGCCGGTTCATCCAGAACGTTCACAGAAATCAGCCTGCCGGTATCAAGTATAGAGGAATCGTAAGAAAAAAAGATACCGGTCCGCTCCGAAATCAGCTCCAGCACGCTCCCGACAGGCTGCCCGTATAGTTGCAGACTGAGCCTGCGGATCAGCAGATCTTTCTTTTGGGCAGCCAGGGAAAAGCTCAGGCTCACCAGCATCAGCAAACTCAATATTCGGAAGAGTATCCTC
>JBFWIL010000009.1:0-22152 GCA_050256015.1 Mangrovibacterium sp.
ACGCATCTGGTAACCGAACAGGCTGATTGTGCCTGTGCCTGTCCGGTCTTTTTTTTCAGTGCCGTTTTTAGCGATATGATCCAGCAGATCAAGATATTGTTTCATGTGTTTGATTTTTCAATTCAACTTACTGCAATTTGCGTATTCATGCATGCTTTTCAATTGAGTTCCCCACGCATGGAACTTCCGCTAAACTTCTGCCTGTGTGCGCAAATCTCTGATCAGGGTCATTTCGTGCTTTTTTGCTTGTGTGAACCGTTTTCCTATTCCCATCTGAACAAGTGCGGAAAGTTACGCTTTTCAAGAGAAAAGGCAAAACGGATATGCTAAAGGAATCCGGCAAATGGCTGGCGGGAATCAGCGAGGTGCGGGGACTGTTTCCCCTTAGTCTTTTTTAGGGAGGAAACTGCTTTGGGCCGGGAATATTTTGTCGCGCAACGAAGTCCCTTCAAACCAGACATCCGGGTTTTGGCTGGAGCTGACAACAAAATGATCTTTTTCCTGATAACCATTCAGTTCAATTGGTCCGCCGTCCATCTTTCCGGTTATGATAAGCCGGAAGAGCGGCGGTCCGCCCGGTAGTTTGTCTGTTAGCTGGTAATGATTCAGCCGGCTGAGGGTATTCAGCAGGCGGGCCACAGCAGCCGAATCGGCTGCCTGTTCTCCGGCCTTCCATTTGTCTTCGTCCCGGCTCAACACGATGGAGCTATCGGCGGGATAGGAAAAGCGAAACATATCTGCTTCCCCGGGCGAAAACCGGACTACTGTCTTATTCTTGAAGCCGTCTGCGTCCCGATTACAGGCCGACGCCTGGCTGCCGCGGATGCGGTAGGTGGTCTTGTTATTCGCAAGCCTGACATAGGAGCTGGTTCCCCGGGAGGCGTAACTGACTTTGCCGAAGATCAGCTCTGCCAGGGTTTCGGATCCTTTGAACAGCTTAATGCGGGTTCCCAGGCTGTCGCTGACAGAGTATGTGTTCCAGTGATCTTTTCGTTCGGAAGCCACGCCTTCCGGTTTCAGCCCGTTCAGTCCGTTGAGCAGTGAACTCACCGTCTGTTGATCGGCCTGATAAGATTTTTGATCCGGGGTGGTTAGCATCCATTGGTCATTGATTTTGTTCAGCTCCAGTTTTTTCCCCTGCATAACCCGGGGAAAGATGTTGATCCGGCTAACCGTGTTTGCTTCGAAATCGAGCAGTGGTCCGCTGAATGAGCGTTTGCCCTTTTCTTGTTCGGACAGTTGTACCAGGACAACAGCCAGCAGCAAAATGCAGAACAGGGCAAGCAGAAATTTGATCGGTATTTTTTTGTACATTGTTTTTGCGTTTTAAAGTTCAAAAAAGGTCCTCCTGCATGCGTTTGAGTCTGATCACCCTGTTTCGCTGGCTTCGGTATATGCCGTAGAGCACGATGAGGAGCACGGGCAGCAGGAAGTTGAGGTATTTTAAGGCCGTTTTGGTGCCGTCTTCGAGTTGTTTCAGCGGACGAAAGGTAATGCCTTTTGTACGCAGGCTGATCAGTCCGGTTTCATCCGAAAGATAATCAATGGCATTGACCATCAGGCTGACATTGTCGGGGTTGAGCGTACGGGTATTATCCCCGTATCGGTTTACGGCAAAGTCTCCGTCACCGGTCAGCATAATGCGTGAGCAGGTTTTTCCTGCAATTCCCCCTTCAAGCAAGGCTGCCAGCGTCAGGTTTGCTTCGGGGAAATCGCTTTTTCCCCATTGTCGCTGTACATCGAACCAAACCGGAGCAGTTTGCGTTCCCGATTGTCCGGAACTCATGACCAGTGGGGTGAATTGCAGGGTCGAATCGCCGTTGAAGCGGATCGGGCTGACAAAGGGAAAGATAACACTTTCCAGTCCGCCGGTAACCGGATGGTCTGCAAAACTGCTTGCAATGGGCAGATAGGGAAAGGAAACAGGAGTGCTGAACGTAAATAACCCTTGTTGCTGCTGTATGGTAATTTCTCCGCAGTTGACATCGGTCACAAAACAGTCCTCCAGTTCCAGCCCTTTCTCCTGCAGCCAGCTTTCCAGTCCGGTATGAACGGCATAACCCATGCCCCTGTTTAATTCGCCTTCCACCCGGTTCAGGGCGAGGTAGAGGTTTCCTCCCCCTTTCAGGTACTGATCCAGCAGGTAGAGATGCGCTTCAGGTACCGTATCGGTGGGGGCGATCAGGCAGAGGGTTTTGTATACCCCGAGATTGGTGGAATCGGTCAGGTTGACCGGCTGTGTCTGGTACAGAATTTTCAGTTCTTCCATAGCCTGCTTAAATTCTCCTGGAGCAGGTTCTCCGTGTCCCTGTATTATTCCGATCAGCGGCTTCTCCTCGACGGTCAGTTTTTTGACCGCCTTTGACAGCGCATACTCCATGGCAGAGCCCTGCTGGACAAAAGGAATCGTTTCCGTTTGGTCCTGGTAACTCAGTACGGCTCCTAGGTAAGCTTTTTTCTGAACGGCCTCGTTTTTTTCGCGCACGCTGATCAACACCGGCGATATTCCTGCCTGAATGGCTTGTTGTTCGGTGAGTTCATCTTTTCCCGGATCAATAAACTCGTAATGGATATTTCCCCCGGAGGCACGCCGGTATTCAGCGAGCAGGTTCCGGAATGCGGTTTGTGCCTGGGCAATCCGGGGAGGTAATCCTCCGGAGAAATAGGCGGTAACGGTTACCGGGTCTTTTAGTTCTTTAAGGATGTTCCGGCTGGCATCGCTCAGGGTATACTGCTTGTCTTCGGTCAGGTCAAGGCGGAAATAAAAATGGCCGGCCAGGATGTTGACCAGGATCAGGATGCCGGCTATCAGACTCAGATAAAGTAGAATTGATTTTCTTTTATTCATTGTGTCCGGGCTTTAGGTTCTTTTAATCAAGGCAGTTTCGGCAGCGACCATGCCCAGAAAAATTACTGACAGAAAATAGATCAGGTCTTTGCTGTCGATTACGCCGCGCGCAACCGACTCGAAATGAGCCGGAAGACTAAGATTTTGCAGTACTTCTCCGGCCAGGCCCGGCATGCCGGATGCCAGCATGCCGAAGATCAGATGAAAGCAGATTCCAATTAACAGGCTTAGCAGAAAGGCCACGATTTGGTTGTTGGTCAGGCTGCTGGCAAAAATGCCGATGCTGGTATAGGCCCCGCTCATCAGGAGTAAGGCCAGGTATCCGCTCCAGACTGCACCGTGATCCACAGGACCGAGACTCCATACGGTGAGGTAATAAGGCAGGGTCAGCAACAGGGCGATGCCGATCAGGATGATAACTCCAAAGAACTTGCCCCAGACGATTTGCCAGCCGGATACCGGTTTGGTCAGTAAAAATTCCAGGGTTCCCGATCTTTTCTCTTCGGCGATGGCTTTCATGGTGAGGGCGGGAATAAAAAAGAACAGGGTCCAGAAGGCCATGTTAAAAAAAGTTTGCAGGCTGGCCTGATTTACGTAAAAAATATCGCCCCCGTACAGCCATGTGAAAAATCCGCTGAATCCGAGGAAAGCGACGATCATGATGTACCCCATCAGAGAGTCGAAAAAAGCCTGCAGTTCACGTTTGGTGATTCGTGCAATTTGATTCATGGTTTATGTGGTCTTGTTTTACCGGACCATGCCGGATATGCTCCGGAAAGCGATGTCACTTATTCCGTTTGCCCCGGAGATGGTGGTCCGGTTGGTTATCAATTTTTAGTGACTTCCCGGAAGATGTCTTCCAGTCGGGTGACAACGGGAGTCAATTCAACAATGTACCAGTTGTTCCGGACACAAAGATCAAAGACGGACTTTGCCGGATTTTCTCCGTTCCGGCTGGATAACAGGTACAAGTCTGTTTCTTCTCCTGGATCGACCCGAAGAACGGAGGACAGGTTTTGCAGGGCGGGTAGAACATTGTTGCGTGTTCCGTCTCCGATACGCAGTTGGAGTTGTTCGTCCCCCCGGGCCTGCCGGCGCAGCTGAGCGGGTGTTCCGTCGGCAACGATGCGTCCTTTGCTGATGATCAGGATCCTGTCGCAGGAAGCTTCCACTTCGGCCAGGATGTGTGAACTCAGGATGACGGTTTTTTCCCGTCCGATCCGGCGAATCAGTTCCCGGATTTCCACGATCTGGTTCGGATCAAGTCCGGTAGTGGGTTCATCAAGGATAAGCACTTCCGGATCATGGATCAGGGCCTGGGCCAGTCCGACCCGCTGGCGATATCCTTTGGACAGTTCGCGGATCTTTTTGTGTTTTTCGGTTTTTAATCCGCACACCTGTACCATTTTGCTCATCCTTTCCGGGATGTCGGCTGTATTTACGCCTTGCAGCCCGGCAGAAAAGGCCAGATAGTCGATCACCGGCATGTCGGGGTAAAGCGGATTATTTTCGGGCAGGTAACCGATGTGTTTTTTTACTTCATCAGCCTGTTCCTTCACGGAAATGCCTCCTACCTGTATGTCTCCTTCTTCGGGGCTTAGGTAACAGGTGATGGCTTTCATGGTGGTTGATTTTCCTGCCCCGTTTGGTCCCAGAAAACCCAATACCTCACCGGTCTTCACGGTGAAGCTCAACTTGTCAACAGCTTTCTGGGCACCGTAGGTTTTGGTAATTTGTTCAACTACGATATCCATGCAAAACGTTTTTTGTGTTTCGGATGACGAAATTATAAAAACAGGCTTTAGCTTGTTCTTTTTTAACATCCCTTAACGCTTGCCGGTCTAGCTCAGCAGCATTCCGATGATGGTGGCCGACATCAGGGAGGCCAGGGTGCCGGCAATGACAGAGGGAATTCCGTATTTGGAGAGAGTAGCCCGTTGTTTTGGGGCTAGGGCCCCAATGCCGCCAATTTGCATGCCGATGGAGGCAAAGTTGGCAAATCCGCAGAGTACATAAGTGGCCATGATGACCGATTTGTATTCCAGAAAGGCACCGGCAGCTTTCAGGTCGGACAGGCTGATGTAACCGATAAATTCGGTCAGGATCAGTTTTTCTCCGAGCAGGCGTCCAACGAGCATGATGTCCTGCGGGTGGATGCCGATCAGCCACATCAGCGGGGCGAACAGGTAGCCCAACAAAAATTGCAGGGACAGTTCATCAAACCGGCCGCCGGTCGACTGCTCAATCAGCCGGTTCAGTCCGGTCCATGCTCCGATCTTTTCAAAGCCGAAGTTTACCATAGCGATCAGAGCCAGGAAGGCCAGCAGCATGCCGGCCACGTTAAGGGCCAGCTTAATTCCGTCGGATGTGCCGTTGGTAATGGCGTCAAGCAGATTGTTGCCGAATTTTCTCCGGCTGATCGTGGTTTCCCGGGTAACCGGACCTGAATTTGGAACCAGCATTTTGGCAAAGATAACGGCTCCCGGGGCTGCCATCACGGAGGCAGCCAGCAGGTGTTTGGCAAACTCCAGCCGAAGCAGCGGATCATTCCCGCCCAGCATGCCGATATAAGCAGCCAGCACACCTCCGGCCATGGTGGCCATGCCCCCGGTCATCACAAGCATAATTTCCGAAGCGTTCATCAGGGGAAGATAAGCTTTGATCAGGAGGGGAGCCTCAATCTGTCCGATAAATATATTTCCGGCTACAGCGAGCGATTCGGCTCCCGAAATTTTCATCAACCGGCGGAACAGCCAGGACAGTGCCCTGACAATTTTTTGCAGGATGCCCCAATAGAACAGCATGCTTGTCAGTGCCGAGAAAAAAATCATGGTAGGCAGAATCTGGAAGGCAAAGATAGAACCGTATTGTTCCATGTCAATCAGCGAACCAAAAAGGAATCCTGTTCCCGCCTTGGTAAAGTCGAGTATTTTGACGAACACTTGTCCGAAGAATTCAAAGACAGCCTGGACCGGGGAGACATACAGAATGCCCAGAGCCAGAATCAGCTGAAAAGCCAGTCCGCTGCCCACCGTCTTCCAGGGGATGTTCCCCCGGTCAGTGGATATAAGAAAGCCCAGTCCCAGTAAAATGAGCATGCCTGCCAATCCTTTTCCCAGGCTTTTTAGGCTAAACCCATGCGGTTCCGGATGACTTAACAGGAGGTTTGCTCTGCCGGCAGCGAAATGTGTTTCGACTGTATCCTTTCCTTTCGGAATCGTGTTCAAAGGCAATGCGGAAGCAAAAGAACAGGTGAGGGCAGTAACCAGTCCGATCAGCAGCAAAGGCCGGAAGACATATTTTCTCATATTGCGGCAGGCTTATTTTTTTCTCCGGTTAATTTCATCACGAATTCGCGAGGCGCGCTCGTAGTTTTCGTTCCCAACGGCTTCATTCAGCATTTTGTTGAGTTCTGTGATGTTGTAATTTCCGAACTCTCCTGCTTTGTTCTCTGAGTCTGCTTCATAGCCTGCGGCAGCAGATCCTTCCGGATCGATCACGATGCCTGCCTTGTGCAGGATTTCGCTGGTAGTGTAAATCGGGCATTTAAAACGCAGGGCCAGAGCCACTGCATCGGAGGTCCGGGAATCAATGCGGATCTCCTGGGAGTCTGTATTACAAACCAGCTCTGAATAGAAAATACCTTCTTCCAGTTTGTAGATGATCACTTCCGAGATAGTAATGTCGAATGCAACCGACAAATTTTTAAAGAGGTCATGGGTTAGAGGGCGCGGCGGTTTCAGCCCTTCCAGCTGGATGGCAATGGCCTGGGCTTCTACCGGACCAATGATAATCGGAATGCGCCTGTCGCCATTTTCCTCAGCCAGTACGAGGGCATAGGCACCGGATTGGGTTTGACTGACAGACAGGCCTAAAATGTTCAATTTTATTTTCTGCATAGCGAAATCGATCCTCTCGGGTACGTGAAGCAAAGATAACAATTGTTTTGCGGAATTCCGGGGATTGCATTGTAAAATCAGCCGGGTTCCTGCAGAACAGCCCGGGCCGTTTGATCCGGGGGAAATGGGGTGTAACCGGCTTTCCCGGGAATCGGGATTACAAGGGGGGATACACTTAAGTGGTGACCTTGCCGGCTTGGAAAAGAAAAAAAGATAAATTTTTTGGAATCACCGAATTTTATCTATTTTTGCAGTCCAAAAGTTTTCGGTTGGGCTTTACAAGTGGAAATGAGGTTGTTTTCCCGCCTGCCGGATGTCATTTTATAGACATATTTATGTACGCTATTGTGGAAATTGCAGGACAGCAATTCCGGGTGGAAAAAGACCGGAAGCTGTTTGTTCATCGCCTGGAAAATGAGGAAGGCGGCAGTGTGGAATTTGACCGGGTGCTTCTGCTCGACAACGAAGGTGCAGTGCAGGTGGGTACGCCTGTGGTTGACGGGGCAAAGGTGAAGGCCAAAGTTCTGGAACATCTGAAAGGGGATAAGGTTGTTGTTTTTAAGAAGAAAAGAAGAAAAGGTTACAGGAAGAAAAACGGCCACCGTCAGTTGTTTACCCAGATTCAGATTGAAGAAATAATTGGATAATCTAAAAAAGTATTATTGTCATGGCTCATAAGAAAGGTGTAGGCAGTTCGAAGAACGGACGCGAATCGGAAAGCAAACGGCTTGGTGTAAAAATATACGGCGGACAGGTTTGCAAGGCTGGCAATATTCTTATTCGTCAGCGCGGAACCGCTCATCATCCGGGAAACAATGTGGGCATGGGGAAGGATCATACCCTGTTTGCCCTGATTGACGGAACAGTGGTTTTTAAGAAGAAAAAGGACAACCGCTCGTATGTATCTGTTGAACCGCTGGTGTCTGCAAATTAATACGAAGGTAAGCTAAGTATAAGGAATCTCCTGTCTAAACGGACAGGAGATTTTTTATTTTTATATAACTTTGCCCGTCAAATAAAACTGTCCATCATGCTTAATTTACGCTTTATTCAGGAGAATTCCGGACTGGTTATCCGGAAGCTGCAAAAGAAGAACTTTGATGCTTCTGCTATCGTAGAGCAGATCAAAAATTTATATAAAGGGAAAAACGAAATCCAGTCCAGGGCCGATCAGCTTAAAGCTGAGCTGAACCGCGTTTCCAAAACCATTGGATCGCTGATACGGGAAGGCTGCAGGGATGAAGCTTCCCGGGCCCGGGAACAGACTGCGAAATTAAAAGATGCGATCAAGCAGCTCAATCAGGAGTTTGTCCGGATTGATCAGCAGGTTTTTGAACTGCAGGTTCAGCTGCCAAATCTTCCCTCTGAATTGGTTCCGGAGGGCCGGACGGCTGAGGACAATGTGGTGGTTCGGTCCGGCGGACGAATTCCTGAGTTGAATGAAGGCAAACTGCCACACTGGGAACTGGCCTCCAAATACCGGCTGATCGATTTTGAGCTGGGAGTGAAACTGACCGGAGCCGGCTTCCCCGTTTATATGGGGCAGGGAGCCCGGCTGCAGCGTGCGCTCATTGGTTTTTTTCTGGATGAGGCCCGGCAGGCTGGCTATATGGAGATACAGCCCCCGCTGATGGTCAATGCCTGCAGTGGTTTTGGCACCGGACAACTGCCCGACAAGGAAGGACAGATGTACCATGTAACGGAAGAAGATCTTTACCTTATTCCGACGGCCGAAGTGCCGGTGACCAATCTGTACCGCGATGTGATTCTGGACGCACGGGATCTTCCGGTAAAGAATACGGCTTACAGTGCTTGTTTCCGCCGGGAGGCAGGTTCCTACGGGAAAGATGTCAGAGGACTTAACCGTCTTCATCAGTTTGACAAGGTGGAAATAGTGCAGGTGGTGAAGCCTGAAGACAGCTACAAAACCCTGGATGAAATGGTGGCCCATGTTGAAAATCTGGTGAAAAAGCTTGAGCTGCCGTACCGCATAGTCAGGCTTTGCGGGGGCGATATGAGCTTTACCTCAGCCCTGACCTATGATTTTGAAGTGTATTCGGCTGCTCAGGGAAAATGGCTTGAAGTTAGTTCTGTCTCCAATTTTGAATCTTTTCAGGCCAACCGGTTGAAACTGCGTTACCGTGATGGGCAGACCCAAAAGCCGGTTGTAGCACATACGCTGAACGGAAGTGCCCTGGCTTTGCCTCGCATCGTTGCAGCTCTGCTTGAAAATAATCAGGCCGGGAACGGAATCCGGATCCCGGAGGCTCTTGTTCCTTATTGTGGCTTTTCGCAGATAGGTTGATTTTAACCTGTTCTTCAGGTGTGTTCAGTCGGTGGGATTCCTGCCGACTTTTTATTTTTCCGTGTTTTGCTGATTCATCTGCTGGCGAACTTATACGTATTAATAAAAATGAGTAAAATTTGGTAAAAGTGAAATTATAGGATAGTAAACAAAGATGGTATCTTCAAAAAATGATCAATTCTTATTTGACACCCCCCGGTAAAATTGAGGTTTGAAATGGAAAAAGGAATATTTAAATGTGAAATTTAGATTAATAGGCAGATAAAAGGAATAAATAAGTTTGAAAAACTATCAAAACGATTTATATTCGTGCCGTGAAAGAAATCAAAAATAATAATGACTTGTAAATTGTAACAATATGAAAGCAAAATTGGAGTACATCTGGCTGGATGGTTATACGCCCACCCAGGGCCTTCGGTCGAAAACAAGGATTGCAAAAGATTTTAGTGGTAAACTGGAGGATTGTCCGGTATGGTCCTTTGACGGGTCTTCTACCCGGCAGGCCGAAGGAGGTAATTCTGACCTTTTGCTGAAACCGGTGGCTGTTTTTCCGGATCCCGACCGGACCAATGCATACCTGGTCATGACCGAGGTACTGAATCCGGATGGAACTCCGCATTCTTCCGACGGCCGGGCAACCATAGTGGAAGAAGATGAAGACTTCTGGTTTGGTTTTGAGCAGGAATATTTTCTGTATGATGCCGAAACCAAAATGCCGCTGGGGTTTCCCAAAGGCGGATATCCCGGCCCGCAGGGACCGTATTACTGCGGCGTGGGAGCCAACAGTGCTTATGGACGGGATATTGTGGAGGAACATTTTGATTTGTGTATTGAGGCCGGCCTCAATATTGAAGGAATCAATGCCGAAGTGGCAGCCGGACAATGGGAATTCCAGATCTTTGCCAAGGGAGCCCGGCAGGCTGGTGACCAGATTTGGGTGGCCCGTTACCTGCTTGAACGTACCGCGGAAAAATACGGGGTATACGTTGAGTGGCACCCGAAGCCTCTTGGCAGGGACGCCGACTGGAACGGATCGGGAATGCATGCCAACTTCTCCAACGAACTGATGCGTACATGCGGTGAAAAGGCTGTTTTTGTGTCAATCTGTGAAGAGTTCGGGAAACACATTCAGGCGCATATTGATGTTTACGGAGCTTATAACGACCAGCGTCTTACGGGTAAACATGAAACTGCTTCGATAACCGATTTCAGCTATGGAGTATCCAATCGCGGAGCTTCCATCCGGATTCCCGTGGGAACCGTTGAAGACGGATGGAAAGGGAGGCTGGAAGACCGTCGCCCGGCATCCAATGCGGATCCCTATAAGGTTGCTGCCGTCATTATCAAGACCGTTCACGCAGCTATAAAAGGATAATTGTCTTTTTGCTCTCTCTTGCGGTTGTGCTTTCTTTTAAGGAGATTCTGCTTTTGAAAACTTTGCTCAGTAGTCTCCGTTAATCAGCACGTTTTGGCAAATGTAATCCGGAATAATGCCGGATGTGGAAATTCTTATCCTGGCCATCTCGGGAAGTGTATTTCCGGAAAGGACCAGGGCTGTGTCCATGCCGAATTTATTGCCGCCGATAATGTCGGTATACAGGGTGTCGCCCACCATAAGTATTTCGTTGCGACGAACCGGCTTGAGCTGACAGGCTTTTTCGAAACCATACATAAACATTTGAGCATCGGGTTTTCCAAAGCGGATAAAATGTCTGCCAAGCACCTGTTCAACCAGGTTGGAGATTCCCCCGACCGCAACAGCAATATCGTTTTTGCTCACCGGATAATTGATGTCGGTATTGGCTACAATCACCGGCATGTTTTTTCGGCGTAACAGATTGATGGCTTTGTTAATGTCGTGGGTCCAGCTGAATCCTTCATCGTCAAGGAAAACCATACCTTCCAGAAGATCCAGATCGGCCGGATTCACTTCGCTCACCGGAATGGTGTCGAGTCCGGCTGTCTGGATGTAATGAGCCGATTCGGCGGTTCCGATGTAAGCCACGGTCCCTTTTTTGATTTTCAGGCTGAGCCAGTCGCGCGCCAGCATGCCCGAAGAGATGATTTTTTCAGGGGATATGCTGGTAATCCCGTTTTGCCGGTATACCTGGCACAGGGCTTCCGGACTTCTGGATGCATCGTTGGTCAGAATAAAATAGTTTATCTGCTGCTCATCGAGAAAAGCAAATGTTTTTTCGATTCCGGGAATAATCCCGTAATGATTTTTGAGTACCCCGAAGGCATCAAAAAAAACGGTTTTGTATTTGGTGACTATGTTCCTGAATTCTTTGATTCTCATATTAAAGTTTTAGAGCTGTTAACAATTTTTCCGGATGAAAGTTTGTTTCAATGGTCGGCAGATAAGCATCATAAGCCTCTTTTTTCAGTTTTCCGGCATAAGCTTCCCGGAAAAAATAGGGACCGTCCTTGATTACATAGTTCAGGATAAAGAAGCGGTAGGCTTCCCCGATAAAACGAACCTCAGGTTCCGTAAGCGGATAGACGCGGTGGTATTCTTTCAGGAAAAGGATGAACCGTTCTTCCATCAGGGGATTGATCAGGTAACTGAACACGGTGCGGTCTCCAATATCCGAAACCACCCGGCTGAAAAAGTAAAAATCCAATACCCGGTTGGCTTCCCGGAACCAGTCGTAATCCCAGCGCGAGTATAATTTCCCTTCCGGAGTAACAGAAAAATTTCCGATGTTCCAGTCTACGAATACAGGAAGCTTTTCCAGCTCAGTCATGTAATTGAGCCGGTCTGCATTGTTCAGGAAAATTTCGCACTGTCTCAGAATCATGTCTTTGTGTGCGGAACTTTCCCTCAGGATGTTCCCCCTTACATTCTTTATGAGTTGATGTATATCGGTGACCAGACTTTTGGATGCCAGGGGAAGCTGCTGGCTGACGTTTGCACAGGCCCGGTGAAAACGAGCCAGTTCCCGGCCTATTTTTCGGATGTGTTTTTCCTCCAGCCTCCGGGGTAGTTTGTTCTTTACCTTGATCGGATTGTAAAAAATGACCCAGGCAGCATGACTTTGCCTGAAATACCGGTAGATAAACAGCTCGTTTCGCTTTACCAGGGAGCGGGCCAGAAAGTTTTCATAGGGCTCCTCCAGGTTGTTGGCCAGGTTATTGATAATGATATGATCTTCCCGGAAATGTTCAAACCGGCCGTAATCGGATAGTTTGGCAAAAACCGGCTTCCGATCAAAAAAAGAGACCTTGTAAACCTGGTTGGTGGAAACATGAGCGCTGACATCAAAGATTCCCTTGATGTTGTGCCGGTCATCAAATTCCTCCCAGGCCTGCCTGATGATCTGAAAAAAATTCAGTGTGTGCATAACTTTAAGTACTGCTCTTGGGCTTTTCAAAAGTAGTTTTTCCCCGTTGCATTCCCGATAGGAGTTTGAGGACAAAAGAGAAAAAACGGCTAGATGATTTCAAAATAACGCTTCAGTTCCCAGTTGCTAACCGTACGGGCAAATTCACGGCATTCCCATTCCCGTGTCTGAACGAAATGTTCGGTAAAGCTTTCCCCGAACAGTTCCCGGGCCAGGGCCGAATGACGCATCAGTCGGGTGGCTTCTTCCAGACTGGAAGGAAGCAGGGTCCGTCCTGTCTGGCTGTAGTCATCTCCGGTTGATTCCGGTATATTCAGTTTTAGCCGGTTCCTGATGCCGTATAATCCGGAGGCTAATGCAGCCGCCATGGCCAGGTACGGGTTGCAGTCGGCCCCGGGAACGCGCATCTCCAGCCGGGCCGGTTGTTTTGCTTTCCCGATCAGCCGGATGGCTGTGGTCCGGTTATCATGTCCCCAGCTTACCGAGGAAGGCGCCCAGGCTCCAAGCTGAAGTCGTTTGTAACTGTTGATAGTGGGAGCATACATGGGCAGGATTTCCCTCAGACAAAACAGCTGGCCGGCCAGGTAGTTTTCCAGTACCGGACTCAGCGTTGCCCGGCTGTTGCCTGTCTGGAACAGATTTTCTCCGTTGTCCTGGCTGCAAAGACTCTGGTGGAGGTGTCCTCCGCTGCCCGGAAGACGGGCATCCCATTTGGCCATAAAACTGGCCGCAATCCCGTGTATGAAAGCAATTTCTTTCACCGCCGCTTTAAACAGGACGGCTTTGTCTGCTGCAGCCAGGACTTCGTCGTGTGCGATGGCTGCTTCATAAACACCGGGACCTGTTTCCGTGTGAAAGGACTCCAGAGGGATTCTGAATTTTTCCAGTAAATCGAACAGGTTCTGATAATAATCCTGAAACTGGCTTGTTCGGAGCTGGGAATAGCCAAACATGCCCGGGGTAATCGGGTTGAGTTCCCGGTAACCGTTAGCAGCCAGCTGATCCGGAGTCCCTGAAAAATTGTACCATTCAAATTCCTGGGCAAAGACAGCCCGGAAACCCATTTCCCCGGCTTTTCCGGCAATCTTTTTCAGCAGACTGCGCGGACAGGGGACCTCCCGGTTGTCTTCCCGGCTGAAGTCGGCCAGAAAATAAGGAATATCTTTTTCCCAGGGAATAGTTCTGAAAGTTTCCGGATCAATGATCGCCTTCCTGTCAGGATATCCTGTATGCCAACCGGTAAAGCGGGTATTGTCGTAACAGGCGTCGTTAACATCCCAGCCGAACAACACATCGCAGAATCCTGTTCCCTGCTCCAGCACATCGGTGAATTTTTCCCTGCTGATGACTTTCGAGCGCAGAACGCCGTCAATGTCGCTGATGGCAAATTTGATTTTCTGGTGACCGGACTGTCTTATTTTATCAATAATTTCCTTTTTATTCATAGGATCCCTTTATTTATAAACGGATTTTTTTCTTTGTATAATTTCATACCCGTTGCGTGTGTAAATTAACAGTATTGTCTTGTTTTTACCAAGCTGTTTCTAAAATTCATAATCATCCTGTCCTGTGGCTGAAAATGATTTTTTTTTGAAGTGAAAGGCTGTTTCATGGTGGCATATTAAAAAAGGAGTAAAAACAGACATGGTACCCCTGTGAAAAGATTACTTTTGTATCAGAAATACAAGATTGCTATGGCAGAATTCAGATTCAAAGCGCTCAGGGAGGTGCTGTCGCGGGAAGCGCGGCCGGTAAAACGGGAAGCCAGCCTGACCTCCGATTTTTTTGGCGTTCATGTGTTTGACCGCCCCAAAATGAAAAAGTATTTGTCGCGGGAAGCCTTCAGTGCCGTATGTGAAGCTGTTGATCACGGTGTTCCGGTCGACCGGAAAATGGCCGATCAGGTTGCTCAGGGGATGAAAGCCTGGGCCACGGGCAACGGGGCTACACATTATACTCATTGGTTTCATCCGCTCACTGACGGAACGGCCGAGAAGCATGATGCTTTTATTGTCTTCAGTGAGAACGGAGGTGTGGTGGAGGATTTTTCCGGGAAATTGCTGGTACAACAGGAACCCGATGCCTCTTCCTTTCCCAGCGGAGGAATTCGCCAGACTTTTGAAGCCCGTGGCTATACGGCCTGGGATGTGTCTTCTCCTGCTTTTATTGTTGACGGGACCCTTTGTATTCCTACAATTTTTATTGCGTATACCGGGGAAGCGCTCGATTATAAAACTCCTTTTTTACGTTCTCTGAATGCGGTTGATAAGGCAGCCACAGCGGTATGCCGGTATTTTGACAAGAATGTGAGCCGTGTGCAGGTCAGCCTGGGCTGCGAACAGGAGTATTTTTTGGTAGACCGGGCGCTTTATGCCTCACGGCCTGACCTGATGCTGACCGGCAGAACGTTAATGGGGCATGCTTCGGCCAAGGATCAGCAACTGGAAGATCATTATTTCAGTTCCATACCGACCCGGGTATACCGTTTTATGGAAGATCTTGAAAATGAAGCTTACAAACTGGGTATTCCGGTTAAAACCAGGCATAATGAAGTGGCCCCGAACCAGTTTGAGTTTGTACCGCTTTTTGAGGAAGCGAACCTGGCCAACGATCATAACCAGTTGTTGATGGACATCATGAAAAAGGTGGCCCGCCGTCATCTGTTTAAAGTACTTTTTCATGAAAAGCCTTTTGCGGGAATTAACGGTTCGGGGAAACACCTGAACTGGTCGTTACGCACCGATACCGGTACCAACCTGTTTTCTCCGGGTAAAAATCCCAAAGCTAATCTGCGTTTTTTGACTTTTATCATCAACACCCTGAAAGCTGTTTATGATAATCAGAATTTGCTCCGGGCCAGTATTTCTTCGGCCAGCAATGCTTTGCGCCTTGGCGCGAATGAGGCTCCTCCGTCCATCTTTTCGATTTTTCTGGGATCCGAGGTGGAAAAGATGTTGAAGTTGATGGAAGAGGCAGTGGTGGAGCGCAAAATGACACCCGATGAAAAGACAGCGTTAAAACTGAACATCGGTCGTATTCCGGAAATTATACTTGACAATACCGACCGGAACCGGACCTCTCCTTTTGCCTTCTCCGGGAACCGGTTTGAATTCCGGGCCGTTGGCTCGTCAGCGAACTGTGCAGCTGCCATGATCAGCCTGAATACGGCTATAGCCTCCCAGCTGCAAAAATTCAGCCGGGAGGTGGACGGTCTGATTGAAAAGGGAACGAAGAAGGACGAGGCTATTTTTCAGGTGCTGAAACGGCTGATCATTGAATGCAAACCCATTTGTTTTGACGGGAACGGATACAGTGACGCGTGGGTCCGGGAAGCCAAGGAACGCGGACTGACCAATGTAACCAGCGTGCCTGAAGCCATTTCGGCCTATTTGAAAAAGGATACGGTACGCCTGTTTAAGGAGCAGGAGGTTATGACAGTCAAGGAACTGGAGAGCCGTGCGGAGGTGGAGTATGAAAAATATGCCAAGAAGATCCAGATCGAATCAAGGGTATTGGGAGACCTGGCCATCAATCATATTGTTCCGACGGCTATGGAATATGAAAGTCGCCTGCTGGCCAACGTTCGCCGTCTGAAGGAGGTGTTCCCGGAAAACGAATACCGCAAGATGGCCGCAGAACGGCTGGAGCTGATTCGGGAAATTGAGAGTCATATTACGGCCATTAAGGTTAACGTGCATGAGATGACGGAAGCCAGGAAAAAGTCGAATGTGATTCCCGGAGCCTATGACAGGGCCCTGACGTATGAAAAACGGGTGGTTCCATTCCTGGAAGGTATCCGTTATCATGTGGATAAGCTGGAACTTAGCGTGGACAACAATCTGTGGCCTTTGCCGAAATACCGGGAACTGTTATTTATCCGTTAGGAGGTTTTGCTGGTAATCCGCTATTAATCCCTTTGACGATCCGTTGATCATCGAGGGACAGGTTGACTTCCTGTTTGTGCCTATTGGCGGCGGACTGATTTCGGGTACCGGGAGTTATTCCCGGCAGGTTAGTCCGGCTCATTATCCCGTTTCCCGCAACGGGCCGGGGCATTACTTGATTTCCTGGCCAATGTGCTGGGGCCGGGCGACGATATTACCCATTTGGGTTACACCAAGAAAAACAACCGGGAAGAGGGCCGGCCTTTGTGGAAATTGAGCTGACAGACAAAAGTGCTTATGACTGACTGGTGCAGCGAATGACCGAACACGGTTTCCATTATGAGTACCTGAATGAGAAGCCCGACCTGTTTCAATATCTGATTTGAAGGAAAATGTTAACTTTGCAGCGCCAAAAGAGAGATTCATTCTATGAGTTATAACAGATACCAGGCCAGGGGCGTTTCTGCTTCCAAAGAGGATGTTCACCGGGCCATCCGAAATATAGATAAGGGACTGTTCCCAAAAGCTTTTTGCAAGATTGTCGAGGACAGGCTGGGAGGCGATCCGTACTGGTGCAATATCATGCATGCCGACGGGGCCGGGACCAAGTCTGTCCTGGCTTACCTTTACTGGAAGGAAACCGGAGATCTGTCTGTCTGGAAAGGAATTGCCCAGGATGCCCTGGTGATGAACCTGGACGACCTGCTTTGTGTCGGGGCAACTGACAACATACTGCTTTCGTCCACCATAGGCCGGAATAAACTGAAAATTCCCGGAGAAGTTATTGCTGCCATCATCAGCGGCACGGAAGAACTGTGCCGCGATCTGCGCGAACTGGGGGTGGGCATTTATCTTACCGGCGGGGAGACCGCCGACGTAGGCGATATGGTCCGGACCATTATCGTCGATTCGACGGTGATCTGCCGGATGAAACGCTCGGAGGTGATTTCGGCCGACCGCATCAGTGCCGGCGATGTGATCATAGGCCTGGCTTCTTTCGGCCAGGCCAGTTATGAAAAAGGGTATAACGGCGGCATGGGAAGCAACGGACTCACTTCAGCCCGGCATGATGTGTTTGCACGTTATCTGGCCGGAAAATATCCTGAAAGCTTAGATCCAGAAGTGCCGCGTGAACTGGTTTACTCGGGCAGCAGGGAACTGAAAGGGGATGTTGGTATGCCGGGTATGGACGCAGGCCGGCTGGTGCTTTCGCCCACGCGGACCTATGCTCCGGTGATCCGCAGAATTCTGGAGGAATACCGTTCGGAGATACATGGCCTGATCCATTGCTCGGGAGGGGCCCAAACCAAAGTTATGCACTTCGTGGACGGTGTTCATGTGATTAAAGACAACCTGTTTGCGTTACCTCCTCTTTTCCGGATGATACGGGAAGAGTCGGGTACCGGCTGGAAGGAAATGTACCAGGTGTTTAACATGGGGCACCGCATGGAGATTTATGTAAAGCCTGAACTGGCGGATGCACTCATGGAAATTTCACAATCTTTTCATATTGATGCCCGTGTTGTGGGTCGTGTGGAACCTTTTGCGGGAAAAAAGCTGACCATCCGATCTGAGTTTGGGGAATTTGTATACTGAGCCGGCAGTATCATTGTCGCATACATCCGGAAAGCGGTTGCCGGCAAGTGTTGTTGTGCTTGCATGGACCGCACGGAAGAAAACAATTAAAGTAAATGCAAAACAAGCTATGGCAGACCATTCATTAATCGAAAAATACACCCCGATAAAGTACCGTTTTGAAGAGGTGGCCCAGCAGATCACGGATCCGGCCGTGATTAGCGATATGAAACGCTACGTCAGACTAAACCAGGAGTACAGGAGACTGGTATCGCTGATGGAGGTTTTTAAAGCATACCGTAATTTGCTCGACAATATTGAGTCGGGGCGGCAAATGCTGGCCGAGGAAAGTGATCCGGAGATCCGGGAAATGGCCCGGGAGGAGATTGAGCAAAGTGAAGCACAGATTCCGCAGAAGGAAAAGGATATCCGTTTGCTGCTGATCCCTGCCGATCCGGAAGACGGGAAGAATGCCATTCTGGAGATCCGGGCCGGAACGGGGGGAGACGAAGCAAGCCTTTTTGCCGGTGACCTGTTCCGGATGTATTCCAAATTCTGTGAACGTAAAGGCTGGCGTATGGAAGTTACGCATGTGAGTGAGGGTACCTCCGGCGGGTACAAGGAAATTGTTGCCAATGTAAGCGGAAGCAGTGTCTACGGTATTCTGAAGTATGAGTCGGGCGTCCACCGGGTTCAGCGGGTGCCGCAAACTGAAACCCAGGGAAGGGTGCATACCTCGGCTGCCTCCGTAGCCGTGCTTCCTGAAGCCGAAGAGTTTGATGTAGAGCTGAAGGAAAGCGATATCCGTAAAGATACCTATTGTTCTTCGGGGCCCGGCGGACAATCGGTGAACACCACTTACTCGGCTATCCGGCTTACCCATATTCCAACCGGTATCGTGGTTACATGCCAGGATGAAAAGTCACAGCTGAAAAATCTGGCCAAGGCTATGACTGAACTGCGTACCCGTATTTACAATATGGAATACCAGAAATATCTGGACGTGATTGCTTCCAAACGGAAAACCATGGTTTCCACGGGCGACCGTTCGGCCAAGATACGGACCTACAACTGGCCCCAGGGCAGGGTGACGGATCACCGTATTAACCTGACACTGTATAATCTGCAGGCTATTATCAACGGTGATATTGACGAGATCATTGAAAAACTCCAGCTGGAGGAAAATGCAGAGAAACTCAGGGAAGCCGAATTCTAAGTTATACGGAATGACTGTTTCTTTTTCGTAACTAATATTGTAATGACCATGAACCGTAAACAACTTTTTGATCAGATCAGGCAGAAACGCAGTTTCCTGTGCGTTGGTCTGGATACCGATATCCGGAAAATTCCGGCCATCCTGCATGATACTTCCGATCCCGTTTTTGCATTTAACAAAACCATTGTTGATGCAACCCAGGATCTGTGCGTGGCTTTTAAACTCAATATGGCTTTCTACGAGAGTCTTGGTTTGGCCGGTTGGAACAGTCTGGAGAAGACCGTACGCTATATCCGGGAAAACTATCCGGAGCAAATGATTATTGCCGATGCCAAACGGGGAGATATAGGGAACACCTCAACTCTCTATGCCCGGGCCTTTTTTGAACAACTGGATACAGATGCGGTAACCGTAGCTCCCTATATGGGCGAGGATTCCGTAAAACCCTTTATGGCCTATGACGGTCGCTGGGTGATCCTGCTGGCACTTACTTCGAACCGGGGGGCAGCCGACTTTCAGATGCAGGTGCAGGAATCCGGAGAGCCGCTTTACGAATCGGTGCTGAAACGTGCACGGCAGTGGGGGAGTCCTGACCAGCTGATGTATGTGGCCGGAGCCACGCAGGCCGGGAAGCTGGAGCAGATCCGCCGGCTGGTGCCCGGACATTTCCTTCTGGTACCCGGGGTTGGAGCCCAGGGGGGGAGCCTTCAGGAGGTAGCCCGGCACGGGATGAACAGTCAGTGCGGACTGCTGGTCAATTCTTCCCGGAGTATTATTTATGTTTCTTCCGGAACTGATTTCGCCGGGAAGGCCCGCTTGGCAGCTGCCGATATTCAGCTCGAAATGGAAGAACTGCTGCTGGAAGCCGAACTTGTCTAAAGTTGTGGCCTGCCCTTAGGATACGCTTATACATGAGGCAAAGGTGTGTCGGAAAGAAGCGAATGCCACGTGAATCCGGGCCGGTATCAAAAGATCAGTGTTATAAGCAGGTATTTTAGAAGCAACCCGGCAAAACTGTACAGCAGGGCATCCCCGATCCGGTGCCTGAGCATGCCTGCTGCCAGCAGTATTACGGGGGAAGAGAGAGGGAAAAAATTAAATACAAAGATGGCAATGTTTCCGTAGCGGCGGATCTCTATCTCTGCCTGTTCATAACGTTGACGTCCTATTAAGCGGTCAATAATCCGGGTGCTGAATGAACGTCCTATATAATAATCTGCCAGCTGGGAGCCCAGCGCGGTGCTTATGGCCACTGCATTCAGCAGGAAGAGGTTCAGGTCGGTGCTGAGATAATAGATGAATGCCAGCTCTACAGGCATGACAATGAAAAACAGATAACCTGCAAGATTAACGATAGCAAACGACAACAGGGTGTGTTTGCTGTTCCCGTATATCTCGCGGCCTACGGTAAACGACACGATGACCACGGCCAGGGCGATCAGGCAAAAAAGAAGGATAATTCGTCTGAGGTTTGGATGCGTCCGGAACACTTTTTTGGGTTTATTGTCCAAATTAAAAGGTTTTTGCGGGATTATTGTGTTTCGGATACGGAAAAAATTCATTTATCGGATATTCCAGAAAATTTTGTAAATTTCTTTTCCGGAATAAACAGATGCAGGCATGAATGAGTCTTTTCTGCGTTTTATCTGGCGTCAGGGTTTGTTTGACCAACGAAACCTGTGCACAACCGACGGCCTGCCGGTCAGGATTCTCTCTCCCGGAATTTCCAATCCGGATGCCGGCCCCGATTTTTTTGATGCCCGGATTTGGATCGGAGAGACCCTTTGGGCAGGGAATGTGGAAATTCATAAGCGTTCGTCTGACTGGAAGCGGCACCGGCATGACCGGAACGCGGCCTATGACAATGTAATTTTACATGTAGTTGCGGAAAATGACCGGCCGGTCCGGAACTTCAGGGGGCAGATTGTGCCGGCACTGTGCCTGGTTTATCCGGAGTATCTGGAAGCCAATTATCTGGAACTGTTGCATGCTGAAGACTGGATTGCCTGCGAAAAGCAATTGCACTGCCTGGATCGGGTTGATCCGGGTCTATGGCTGCACCGGCTTATGGTTGAAAGGTTACAGGGTAAGACCGGGGAAATTCTCCTGCGGCTGAAGGAAAATAAGAATGACTGGAATGAAACCTTCTACCAGTTTCTGGCCCGCAATTTTGGGTTCCGGGCTAATGCCCTTCCTTTCGAGTTAACCGCCAGAAATCTGCCCTTACGTATTGCCGGAAGGCACCGTGATAAGTTATTTAGTATGGAAGCCCTGTATTTCGGTACGGCCGGCATGTTGCAGCAAAATCCCGACTGCGGGGATTATGCTTCGGCTTTGTATCACGAATACACTTATCTGAGGAGGAAATACCAACTGACAGCTGTTCCGGGCCATCTCTGGAAATTTCTGCGGCTTCGTCCTCTGAATTTTCCGAGTATCCGGCTGGCCCAGTTTGCTGCCCTGATCTTCTGTTCGGACGCTCTTTTTTCACGTATAATCGAAACCGGCAGTCTGGACCGGCTTCGGGTCTGTTTCCGGGTAAAGGCTTCTTCCTACTGGGACACGCATTTCCGGTTTGACCGGCTCTCCCCCGAATGTTCAAAGAGCACAGGGAGGGCGCTTGTTGACAGCCTGATCGTAAACACGGTTGTCCCGTTTCTTTTTGTTTACGGAAACGTTTACCATAAGGAGGAGTTGAAAGACCGTGCGTTGCAATTTCTGGAGCAGCTCCCGGCAGAGAGCAATGTGTTGATCAGGCACTGGAAAGAACTGGGGATTCAGGTTGATTCGGCTTTTGAAAGTCAGGCTCTGATTCAGTTGAAAAACAGGTACTGCATTCCCCGGCGTTGCCCGGAATGTTTTTTTGGTGCGAAATTAATCCGGCTAAACAGGTGAAAGACAAATAATTTTATTAATTTTGGGCCGGATTTTTTCCGGAATTAATTTTAAGCCGTTGTGATTTGTGCAATGCTGCGGCTTGAATATTGTATCATGTTATAAATCATAAATTATGTATTTAACTTCTGAAGTTAAGAAAGAGATCTTTGAAAAACATGGAAGAGATGCGGCAGATACCGGTTC
>JBFWIL010000010.1:0-22072 GCA_050256015.1 Mangrovibacterium sp.
TGGTTTATTGGATGATCTCGCATGGGAGTTTGTGGCGGAACACCATCGTCGTCAGGATTTAATCCGTTTCCATTTAACCGGTTCTAATGTAAATGTTTTCAATGGTAAATCATGGTTTTGTAAAGATGCAGAAACAGATCCTAATGATATACATTGTAATATCTATCCCCTGTCCAAAAAAGTTATGGATGGCAATCCTAATCTAATACAAAATCCGGGATATTAATTTTTAGAATTAAAAACAATTGGTATGAAACGTAATTTAATATATCTATTAATAAGTTGCTTTATGACTGCTTTTGTTGCCTGTGATGATGACATATTGGATGCAACGAGCAAGCATGAATACAGCGAAAGCGAGAATCCTTATTTAAGGCCTGATGCTGATGCAATCATATCTGCTGATTTCGAATTTGATGCCGGGCATATTGAGGCCGATACCATCTTTTTGGATGATTATGCCGACAAATTCTCTGAAAAAATAAATATGACAGTGGAACAGGTAATTAGTGGACTGGCGAATGGTACGGTGGTATTTTACAGTATTAATTCGGCCCGGGGCTATTGGAACCGGACAGAACCGACAAAAGATAATACCGGATGGTACTATAACAGTGCCGGTGGGGTTATCGCTAATGTTGACGGATACGTCGCAACCATTGATCTTGATAAAACAAATAAAGCATTGATCATAGATATGGCAGACGATGTAAAAGCAGGAACAGTACTTGCTTTGAACGTTGGTTTCGCCGTGAATGGTCCCGATTACGATGATTATGTACGCTTTTCATTCAATGTGTCGGTAACCGACCCGTCCATTATCATTACGAATGTCACGATTCCTGATGGCGATTACGCCTCTGCCGGCATTTACTTTAACCAATACGCAGAAACAATCCAGATATGTATGGGAATGAATGTTAAGGAATTCCTGGACAATCTCGATTATAATGGCGACACAGGCGAAGAAACTGATGGAAATATTCACATGTATGTTATAAATAACGAAACAGGGGAATGGGATGAAACAAGCGGTTATACAGCAGAAAAACCTGGTTATTGGATGAATGCTGAAGGGGCTGTGTGTGATTATGGAGTTACAGGTTATTCATTATATGCAAATACGAAAAACGGAGATCAGGTTCTGTTAATAGGAAGAGCGCCTGAACTGGCCGCAGGAACTACTTTTACCATCAGTATCGGTTATAAGGATACAACCAATGAGAATAACTTTTTCCGGTTAATTATAACAGCAACTTTAGAGTAAAAATTACATGTAAACATGGATGTTGATTTTGTCTGGCTGAAGCATGCTTCAGCCAGACAAAATCTTCAGAACACTCGTTCATCATCAATACGATCTTGTCGTAAATAAAAAATATAAAAGAAACTTCACAGGAGATGATAGCTTCAAGTTGCAGTAAACAGCAAGATATAAAGATCTTTAGATTGAGTTCGTTCTCATTTTTCACATTTTTATTTGCAGGTTTTATGATGGGGTGCGGTGAAGAGCATATTAACCCCGTTACAGAGCCTACCCAAAAAGAAGAACTTCAGGATACCGTAACGATTCTTGATCCGTCAACCGTTGAGACAAGCAAGATATATATTCCTCAGGATTTACAGGGAGTCAATCTCTATAAGAGCTCAGGCACGTGGTACTATGGAAGAAGCAGGCAATCAGACCATTTCATTGTATTTTGGGGTGCAGGCTACGGGAAAAACGATCCGAATGCTTCAGATGTGCCGGAGCCCTATCGTGTCAACATTGACGATTTGCTTGAAAAGGCCGAGGAGTTTTACGACATGAATATCAATAAGCTGAAGTTTGCTGAACTTGAAACTGGAAAATCAAATCTCGACAAGTATAAGATGATGATATTCATTCTTTATCAGGAAGAATGGCTGGCAACCGGAGCCGGTTACGATGATGTTATTGGCGCACTTTGGGTAAGCCCGGGTACCTGTCATCCTGTGGGCTCTGTTGTTGCCCATGAAATAGGTCATAGTTTCCAGTATCAGGTATATTGTGATCTGAAAAACGGAAGTGGGTTCAGATATGGTTTTGGAGGAAACGGAGGTAATACATTCTGGGAACAATGTGCCCAGTGGCAGGCTTACCAAAGTTATCCGGAACAAATATTTGACTCGTATCACTTCTCCGTGTATTGCGATAATTACCATCGTCATATTTGTCACGAAAACTATCGTTACGCCAGTTATTTTATTCATTACTACTGGGCAGACAAACATGGAATTGACATCGTGGGGAGAATATGGAGAGAAGCACATGAACCCGAAGATCCGCTGCAAGCTTATATGCGTATTACCGGAATTTCAGCAGAGGAGCTGAATGACGAAATATACGACGCTGCAACACGAATGGTTACCTGGGATATTGACGCAATCCGTAAGCTGGGGAAAAATTATATTGGCCGTCAAACCTTTAATTCAACCCGGAAAGAAGACGGGAGCTACCAGGTATCGTACGACCGCTGCCCCGGGACAACCGGATACAATGTTATCCGGTTGAATGTTCCAGATGCCGGAACCGTAATCGAAACGGAATTTACCGGAATGACAAATGCCGACGGATATAATCAGGTTACAGACCAAACCCGGGAAGGATGGCGTTATGGTTTTGTAGCCCTTCTTGAGGATGAAACAAGAATATACGGGAATATGAATAAGGGGTCAAAGAATACTGTTTCATTTACCGTTCCTGAAAAATGTAGTAAACTTTGGTTTGTAGTTACCGGAGCACCCAACTCTTATGCTGCACATGCATGGGATGAAAAAGAAAGCAATGACGATCAATGGCCTTATAAAGTGAAATTTACAAACACCGATCTCTATGGCAGCTCTGTTTATGACATCACCGAAACCAGGCAAAACGCGAATTTGCCCCGTAATATCAACCTGCCGGTCAGTTCAGCAGCCCGCCGGGAAACGACTGTCAAACAGGCATAAAGCATCCATAACAGCATTATTCATGAAAACCTATTTTTTACTTTGGCTCATACTTATCTCAGCTTCCTTGTACGGACAGAAAATCAGATATGATACTCCGGGTGCGGGAAATCCCCTTCTTCCCGGTTATTTTGCCGATCCCACCATCCGCAAATTCGGAGATATCTATTATTTGTATACAACCACCGACGGCATAAAACTCGCCTCGGGTGAACCCCAGGTTTGGATCAGTGAAGATTTTGTGAACTGGTACAATTATGAGATAGATATCGACTTGCCTGACGGACTGACCAATTGCTGGGCTCCGGATGTGCTTGAAGGAACTGATGGCAATTATTACTATTTCATGGGGAATTGCCAATTCGGCTGTAATATCTATGGCTATGTATCTGACTCACCCATGGGCCCGTGGCGGCAGGTTAATGAAGGAAAGCCTGTGATCCCCGTCGAATCGGGGAAAAAAGACCTTCCTGCATTGGATGCCCAGTTTTTTCGTGATGAAGATGGTTCTCTGTACTCCTATTTCGGGACCTGGTGCTCCACATTTGGCGGAATAGGCTGGGGGAAGTTCAGCACGGATAATAACTTTATACTGGAAAAACAGGGCTTTATTCCCATGGAACAGATTCCCCAGGCTTTTGAAGCCGCTTACATGCTAAAAAAAGACAGCATCTATTTTCTAATGTATTCTTCAGGAGACTGTCGACTGAATAGTTATGCCGTTCATTATGCCTGGTCAGAGCATCCTGAAGGTCCGTTCGTGTATGGAGTAAACAATCCGATTTTAGCTTCCGGCGACGGTGGTGCCATCGACGGGCCGGGACATCATTCCATATTAAAGGAAGGGGACAGTTATTATATCGTTTATCACCGGCATAACAACCCGCACAGCACCGGCGGCGAATTCCGGCAGGTTTGCGTGGACAAAATGACTTTTGCGGATGCATACACCATCCTTGCCATTTCACCAGGCCACAAAGGTGTCGGTTACCTTGGGAAAGAGTCTCTGCCGCCTGCCAATCTGGCCTTCCAGGCAAAAACTTCTGCCTCTTCGTTTTACCATTTAATTGCAGAAAAAAACCGGTATTCCGGTAAGTCGGTCGACCACAAGTTTCTTCCCGAATATGCGGTGGATGACAACAACGGAACATTATGGAAAGCTTCCAGTGGATCATTGCCTCAATCGCTGACCATCGACCTGGGTAAAGAAATTCCGATAAAAAGAATTGTCACCGGGTTTGAATACCCTACTTTATATTATCAGTATAAAATCGAAGTATCTTCCAACGGTCAGGATTGGAACTTGTTTGCCAACCGCACCGGCAACAGTAGAAGCGGTTCGCCAATGATTGATGATAATTCGTTGCAGGCCCGCTATGTAAAACTGACTGTCACGGGAACTGAAAAGGCCGGCATGTATGCAGCGGTATGGAATTTGAAAGTTTATGATAAACTGTTTAAAGTTCCGCCATTTCAGAATAAAGAAGTTACAGAGGGTCCCGGAGCTGACAGTTCCGGTTCGCTTCTTGTGGATTTAAACTTCAAAGATGAACCTTCCGGCAAAATAAGACAGGACATCAAGAATCAAGGGAGTTTGCAAAAAGGCTTTTCCCCGGTCGGAAGTCCGTTAATATCAGAAAAAGAGGGAGCAAAAGCTCTTCTGCTGGATGGGAACAGCTATCTGGAATTCACAGGGGATCCTCCCGAAAGCCTGAACTGGAACTCGGCTTACACCGCTGCGGTTTGGGTTTATAATCCTGAAACAAGCCCGGGTGAATGTTTGCTTTACTGGAACTCGCGGGAAAACATGTTGCAGGCCTCTTATGCGGCATTGATGTACGGAAAAGAAAACTATGGCGCGGTGGCCCACGGAGACGGTGCGGTGGATATTCCTTTCAAAGAACTTCCTTCGCCGGGAACGTGGCACCATATAGCTGCGACTTTTGACGGAATGCTGGAATGTGTTTATGTAGATGGCAGGCTTGATACGCGTATACCGATGAACTTGTTTGTCAAAACCGACAAAATTCGGATCGGTGCATCGGGCGAAAACGCGGAAAATTTTACCGGTTATATTGCCCGGGCGCAATTGTATGACAAATGTTTGCCAAAAGAGGAAATTCAGGCGCTGATAGAACAAACGAAACCGAATGGAAAAAAGTTTCTCATCAGACATAATGAATTGAACAAAAAATGATTACAGGATTTAAAATTGTAAACTAAACAAAATGAAAGGATTTCAAAATTTGATATGGAGAACCTGCATGCTCATTTTCCTGTTTTTTGCATCGAACATGAAAGCGCAGGACCCCCCCAAAATCAGTCAACAGGCTGATGCCCTCCGCCTTGAAAAAGGATTGATGGAATTTTTCACACCAGCAATGCACCTGCAGTTGATAAAGTCCTCTCAAACCGTTGCCGGAATGAAACCTGTTGCCGATCCCGGGTTCGATTTTACTCCTGATGAATGGCTAAAAAAAAGAAGCAGCAACGGGTTTTATCACCTGGGAGATCTGAATCTGCGCCTGCGAAAAGGGACAAACGGGCCCTGGCTCAGTTACTCAACGGCAAACATGCGTGCTCCTGTGCAGGCTTTGCCTGCAGAAGGCAACATGCTTGCTGTCGCCGACCTGGCGAATACGTTTCCCGATTCGCTCCCCTTGCAGATCATCCGTAGCTGGGAAGTAGACGATGATCAGCTTATTCTTCGTTTCAAACTGAAAAATACTACATCCGCAAGTGTAGAAATCGGGGCGTTGGGAATTCCTTTAATCTTTAACAATATCCTGGAGGGAAAAGAACTCGACCAGGCTCATGCCGATAATGTGTTTTTTGATCCTTATATCGGGATGGATGCGGGTTACCTTCAAGTGGTCAGGCTGAACGGACATGGCCCGGTATTGTTGGTTGTTCCTGAAGACAATACGCCTTTTGAGGCTTACCGCCCGCTGCTTGATGACCCGACGCAACGGGGAATCACTTTTGAAGGATTCCACGAATGGATGGTTTTTAGCAAGGCTTATGCCGAAGAAGAATGGAAAGATGCAAAACCTTGGAACATTCCCGGTTCCGAGGTACTGGAGCCGGGTGAAAGTTATGTAACGGGACTCAGATTTATTATGACCGATCAGACTGAAAGTATTGAAAAGACCCTGATCCGTAACAATCGCCCTGTAGCCGCAGGCATCCCCGGTTATGTTTTACCGCAGGATGTGAAAGGTCACCTGTTTCTGAAATACAGCGAAAAAGTCAGTTCAATGAGAGTCGAACCGGAGGGGGCATTGGAAATAACGTCCTCCGGAAAAACAAAAAACGGTTGGCTGAACTACACCATACAAGGCATCAAATGGGGACGAGCCCGGCTGCAGATCATATATGGTGACAGCCTTCAGCAAACCGTTAACTATAAAATCATCAAACCCGAATCGCAGGTGGTAGCCGATAACGGTAATTTTTTAACCACCCGCCAATGGTTTGAAAAATCCGGCGATCTGTTTCACAGAAGCCCTTCTGTTATTACTTATGATTACGAAAAGCAGGAACAGGTTACTCAGGATTCCCGTGCGTGGATTTGCGGGCTGAGCGATGAAGGCGGAGCCGGAAGCTGGCTGAACGCCATCATGAAACAACTGGTTCAACCTAATCCCGAAGAAATAAGAAAGCTGGAAAGCTTTGTCAATAAGACCTTATGGGGAAGCATCCAGTACAGCGATGGTAATTTGAAATACGGAGTAAAAAAAAGTATGTTTTTTTATGAACCTGACAGCATGCCCAAAGAGACTTACAGCAAGGATATTGATTTTGACACCTGGGCAGCCTGGAACCGCGAAGAAGCCGGAGCTACTCACCGTTCGTACAATTACCCGCACGTAGCCGCCGCTCACTGGGTCATGTATCGCCTGGCCCGAAACTACAAAGGACTGGTTTCTCAACAAAGTTGGCAATGGTATCTTGAACATGCGTACCACACGGTTATTGCCATGGCAGAACAAGCGCCTTATTACGCGCAGTTTGGCCAAATGGAAGGAACTGTTTTTCTTCTGATCCTGGATGATTTAAAAAAAGAAGGTTTTGGGGAAATGGCTGAAAATCTTGAAAAAACCATGAAAGTCCGGGCAGATCACTGGGCTTCGCTGAACTATCCTTTTGGCAGTGAAATGCCTTGGGATTCCACCGGACAGGAAGAAGTGTACATGTGGTCAGATTATTTTGGCTTCGAAGAAAAAGCGCTGGTCACCCTAAATGCCATACTGGCTTATATGCCAACCATTCCGCATTGGGCTTACAACGGGAATGCCCGTCGTTATTGGGATTTTCTTTATGGCGGACAACTTTCCCGCATTGAGCGGATGATCCATCATTATGGTTCAGGTTTAAATGCCATCCCGGTTTTGAACAGGTACAGGGAAAAGCCCGAAGATTTATATTTGTTACGCGTGGGCTACGGCGGCGTTTTAGGTACGCTGTCCAACATCACTGAGGATGGTTTTGCTCCCTGTGCTTTTCATTCTTTCCCTTCAACCTTAAATAATGATGCGATTTCGGGCGATTACGGCTCCGGCTTTTTTGGTTATGCCATAAACACAGCTACCTACATTACGCACGATGAAGAATTTGGCTGGCTGGCTTTTGGAGGTAACCTCATTCAGCAGAATGAAAACATCACCGTTAATATGACTACCGCCGGAAAATCGCGGGTTTATCTCGCTCCTTACAAATTGTGGTTGACATTAAGTGCCGGCTCTTTTAGATCTGTTTCTTTTGATCCGGAAAGGAAAAAGATAAAGCTGGTTTTGGATCGGAAGAATGAATTTACACCCGAGGCCTTTTTGCAGATACATAATGAACCGGAAATTTCAGAAAACAAATTCAGCATAAAATCATTTTCTCGTGATAGCCGGGGATTGGTTGTTATTCCGCTGGAAGACTCGCCAAAAACGGTAGAAATATATTCAGACTAAATCAAATCAGCAAAAAAAAAACATGACCCGTTCAGGAAACACATTCGTACAAGAAATTGGCACATAGACATGGTTCCTAAGTTAATAATTAACGTTCTTTATTTTCAGAGGAATCAAAACAGAAGACTTATTTAATCATTAATTTTAAATTTATTCGATCATGCATATCAGACACCTGTTAAGCGCCCTGATATTTCTAATCCCGGGTATGTTTTCCTGTTCTCAGCAGGAACAGGAAACAAGGGTCCGGACAAACGGACCGGAAAGTATCAGTTTTCAGACCATCCCTTTCGACCTGGATGATGTCCGTCTCCTGGACGGCCCTTTTAAAAAGGCCATGGAACTGGATATAAAAACCCTGCTCAACTATGAACCGGATCGTTTACTGGCCAAATTCCGTGAGGAAGCAGGATTACCCCCCAGAGCGAAACATTACGACGGTTGGGAGGCGGAAACGCTGGCCGGGCACAGCCTGGGACATTATCTGAACGCCATAAGCATGATGTACGTAAATACCGGAAATGAAGAATTTCTAAAACGGGTAAATTACATTGTGGCAGAGCTGGATACCTGTCAGCAGGCCAATTCCGGAAACTATATCGGAGCATTCACCGACGGACAGGAAATTCTCGAAAATGAAGTTGCAAAAGGGAAAATCCGGGCCAGGGGATTTGACCTGAACGGACTTTGGGCTCCCTTTTACACTATCCACAAAATTATGGACGGGCTGTACCATGCTTACAAATACTGCGGCAATCAGAAAGCACTGGAAATAGAAACGCGTTTCGCGAACTGGGTGGGGACCATCGTTCAGCATCTGAATGAGGAGCAGCTCCAGGAAATGATGAACTGCGAATTCGGGGGAATGAACGAAGCCCTGACCGAACTGTACGGCAGCACGGGAAATGAAAAATACCTGCAACTTTCCGGAGCTTTCCAGCACAAGGCCATCCTTGATCCGGTCACGAAAGGACAGGATATTCTTGCCGGAAAACACTGTAACACCCAGGTTCCCAAATTCATCGGACTGGCCCGCAGGTACGAACTGACCGGCGATCCGGCCGACTCGACCGGGGCGGTCAACTTCTGGAACATGATGGTGCATCATCATGCCTATGTAGCCGGAAATTTCGGCAACTACGAATATCTGGGCGAACCTGACCGGCTGAATAATCAACTGAGCAACAGCACTGCCGAAACCTGCTGCGTATACAATATGCTTAAGCTTTCCCGGCATCTGTTCAGCTGGACGGGCGCTCCTGAAATTATGGACTATTACGAACGGGCCCTGCTCAACCACATCCTGTCATCCCAGCATCCCCGCACCGGAGAAGTGATCTATAATCTTTCACTCGACATGGGCGGACACAAAGACTACCAGTACCCGTATTCCTTTACCTGCTGCGTCGGAACGGGAATGGAAAACCATGCTGTCTACGCCAAAAATATTTATTATCACAACGATCAATCGCTGTATATTACACAGTTTATCGGTTCTGAACTGCACTGGAAAGAAAAAGGGTTCAGCCTGCGTCAGACCACACAATTTCCCGAAGAAGAAGGAACCACTTTTGAAATCGCCACGGAAGGAGGGAAACCGTTGGATCTCCGGCTTAAGACGCGCTATCCGCGCTGGGCCCGAAGCGGCATGCAGGTCCGCATCAACGGGAAAAGTATCCGGGTGAAAGGTGAACCGGGAAGTTTTGTCAGCTTGGGCAAAAACTGGAATAACGGAGACAAGATCGAAATCCGTTTTCCTTTCTCCCTGCGGACGGAAACCATGCCAGACAACAAAAACCGTATTGCCATATTCAACGGTCCGGTTCTGCTGGCAGGTATCCTGGGGCCCGAAAAAGATCCGGAATCAACCGACCCGCTTTATGTTCCCGTGCTCATGACCAAAGATACTGTTCCGGCCAACTGGCTGGTTCCCGTGGAAGGCAAAAACAACACCTTTACAAGCTCCAAAGTGGCTCATCCCCGTGATGTGGAACTAAGACCTTTCTACCGTACACACAATCAACGGTACACCGTTTACTGGGACACGTATACCCCTGAGGAATGGAAACTGCACCAACAGGAATACGAAGAGAAACAACGCCGGCAAAAAGAACTGGAAGAAAAAACCATTGACCTGTTCCGTCTGGGCGAGATGCAACCCGAACGCGATCACAATTTCAGGGCCGAAAGATCATGGGTCGGCGAATACAAATCAAAAAAATACCGGGAAGCCGAGCGGGGCGGATGGATGTCTTTTAACATGAAGGTCCGCGGCAAGGATACCCGCGCCCTGGTACTGGAATATTGGGGAGGTTTCAGCGGATCCCGTACCTTCGACATACTTGTTGAGGGAGAGCTGATCGCCACGGAAAACATTACCAACAAAAAGCCGGGTGAATTTTTTCATGAAAACTATGCCCTGCCTGCAGAACTGGTTCAAAACAAGGACAGGATCAGCGTGAAGCTTAACCCCAGGGACGGTCACCGGGCCGGACCGGTATTCACGGCAAGAACAATTAAATAGCATCAATCCCTGTCTTCCCGGCGGTACCTTTCGGGTATCGCCGGGATAATGCAAACGCGACAGGACAGGCTATACCATTATGGAATGTTCTGAAAAGCACAGAAATTGAAACGAAGATGATAATCAATAATTTTTGAAGTATTTACCCATATAAAACGACCATGAGAAAACTTTTCTCACACCGGCAAATGTTTATTTCGGGAGTTCCATCCGTTGGCGGCTCCATTGAAAAGCAAACGCTGATACGCAAATTATACAGGCTTGATTGGCCGGCAATGCTGATAGTGCTCAGCCTGTGGACGGTCTCCGTAAAGGCCCAACCGGCCCTCACCCCACCCATGGGCTGGAACAGCTGGAACAAGTTCGGCTGTAACATCAATGAAAAATTAATCAGGGAAATGGCATACCGCCTCGTGGAAAGCGGCATGCGCGACGCCGGATACGAATACCTGGTTATAGACGACTGCTGGCAAACCGGCAGAGACAGCCTGGGCAACATCCTGGCAGACCCGGAAAAATTTCCCTCGGGAATGAAAGCACTGGGCGATTACATCCACAGCCTGGGACTGAAATTCGGAATTTATTCCTGCGCCGGATCAAAAACCTGCCAGGGAAGACCCGGCAGCCGGGGATACCAGTTTCAGGATGCCCGTACCTATGCTTCCTGGGGAGTGGATTACCTTAAATACGACTGGTGCTTCAACGAAGGACAGGATCCGCAAGCCGCCTATAAAACCATGAGCGACGCGCTGAAAGCCTCCGGCCGTCCCATCGTCTTTTCCATATGTGAATGGGGAGAAAGCAAACCCTGGACGTGGGGAGAAGGAACCGGCCACCTCTGGCGCACCACAGCCGACATCAGGGACTGTTTCCGGTGCGAATTCGACTGGGGCGGACTGGGCGTACTCGACATCATAGACCGGCAGGCTGAACTGTGGCCTTATGCCGGTCCCGGACACTGGAATGATCCCGACATGCTCGAAGTGGGAAACGGGGGAATGACCAGCTGGGAATACAAAACCCACTTTTCCATGTGGGCCATGCTGGCAGCTCCGCTGATGGCCGGGAATGACCTGAGCCGCATGGATGAGCAGACCCTTACCATCCTGTTGAATGCCGATGTAATTGCCGTAGACCAGGATTCGCTCGGCATGCAGGCCCGTAAATTCATGGATATGGGAGAACACGAAATATGGGCCAGACCGCTGGGCGGCAGTCAGGCTGCAGTATGCTTCCTGAACCGGACAAACCAGCCATGGGAACTGAACCACAACTGGAAAAAACAAACTATGTATTTCCTGAGCGAAATCAAGCTTAACCGGCAGATCTATACGGTTTATGACCTCTGGAACCACCGGGACATCGGAAATACCGAGGAGCCGCTAAAACAGCAGATCCCGCCACACGGCGTATTAATGGTCCGGCTTGTTCCGAAAAAACAATAAGTAAGGTGCCGGCAGAAGAACACCCCATCAAAGCACAGCAAGATGAATATAAAAAATGTTTGTTTTAAATTACTTTTTTTCCTTTCTCTGGTTCAGGTGGTAAAAGCTCAGGTCAGTCCCGCGGATTATGCACTCGCGGACTCCCTGCACCAAATAGCAGACCGGGTATACTACAGGATTGATGATGCCAGCTGGATTGATGAAACCCACTCGCTCTGGTACCGGGTAAACACCAGGGAAGGATGGAAATACAAAATGGTACGGGCCGATAAACCATCTGTTTATCCGGCATTTAACCACGAACGACTGGCCGAAGCCATCAGCAGCCTGTCGGAAAAGGAACAGCACGCCGATTCGCTTAAGCTCGGAAACCCGGAATTTACAGATTCTCTGAAGACAATCCGTTTTTCCCTTGAAGAATACAACTGGGAATGTACACTGGACGATTACCGTATCAAAAAGACCGGCAAGGTAAAACGTCCCGTTCCTGCTGAATACTGGGGAGCAAGTCGGGATACATACCGAACGGATTCCGTTGCCTCACCCGACAGCAGCCGGCTGGCCCTGATCCGGGAATACAACCTGTTTGTCAAAGATCTGAAAACAGGAAAGACCAGACAGTTGAGCTTTGACGGATCGTCAGGAGATTATTATTCAGCGGAAATTGCCTGGTCACCCGACTCCAAAAAAATAGCCCTCTGCAAAATCCGCTCCAGCCAGGGCCGGAAAATTTACTTTGTGGAGTCCTCTCCCGAAAACCAGTTACAGCCCGTTCTTCACCAACGGGAATACCTCAAGCCGGGGGATGCACTTCCCATACGCAGGCCCTGCCTGTTTCTAGCAGAAAGCGGAAAAAAAATCCCGATAGATTCCCGCTCCTTTCTGCATCAATATGCCCTCACCAAACTAAAATGGCGGCCCGATTCACGCGCTTTCACCTTTGAATTCAACCAACGCGGGCACCAGCTTTACCAGATCGCCGAAGTAAATGCCCGGTCCGGAGAGCTTCGGGTCCTGGTGAACGAACA
This sequence comes from Mangrovibacterium sp., assembly GCA_050256015.1. Classification (GTDB taxonomy): domain Bacteria; phylum Bacteroidota; class Bacteroidia; order Bacteroidales; family Prolixibacteraceae; genus JBFWIL01. Next base: position 12,929 of record JBFWIL010000010.1, read on the forward strand.
AAGCGAGACCTTTATCGATTACAGCGGCAAATATTACCGTTATGACCTGGACAAGACCGGAGAAATAATCTGGGCTTCCGAGCGTGACGGCTGGAACCACCTGTACCTGATCGATGCCCGAAGCGGATTGGTAAAAAACCAGATTACCCGGGGTAACTGGGTGGTGCGCGGTGTGGAACAGGTGGATGAGAAAAACCGAAAAATCATTTTCCGCGCCAGCGGGAAAAACAGGGGAGAGGATCCGTACTTCATTCATTACTATTCGGTAAACCTGGACGGAAGCGGATTAAAAGATCTGTCTCCGGAACCCCTCAACCACCATGCTGTCTTTTCAGCCGACTTCAGCTATTTTACCGATACCTATTCCACGATCGACACGCCGGCCCGGACCGTGCTCCGCCGGAGCAGCGACGGGAAAGTGCTTATCCGGCTGGAACAGGAAGACATAACCGACCTGCAAAAATATAACTGGAAAACCCCCGAAGTATTCGTGGCCAAAGGCCGGGACGGGAAAACGGATATCTGGGGAAACATTTATTACCCCACCAGCTTCGACCCCCGGAAATCCTATCCGGTCATTGAATACATCTACGCCGGACCGCAAGATTCTTATACCCCCAAAAAGTTCCAGCCTTATTTTCCGGCTTTCTCCGGACTGGCTGAACTGGGATTTATCATTGTCCAGATGGACGGAATGGGAACATCTAACCGTTCCAAGGCATTCCATGATGTCTGCTACAAAAACCTGAAAGATGCAGGATTCCCCGACCGGATCCGGTGGATCAAAGCTGCAGCAAAAAAGCACTCCTTTATGGACACCACACGTATCGGACTGTTTGGCGGATCGGCAGGCGGGCAGAATGCCCTGGCCGGCGTGCTGTTCCATCCGGAGTTTTATAAAGCGGCATCGGCTTCCTGCGGTTGTCATGACAACCGGATGGACAAAATGTGGTGGAATGAGCAATGGATGGGTTACCCTATCGAAAAACAATACGAGGAATGTTCAAACGTAGCAAACGCCTGGCGGCTGCAGGGTAAACTGCTGTTAATTGTCGGAGAGATGGACGACAATGTCGACCCCGCATCTACCATGCAGGTAGCCAACGCACTGATCAAGGCCAAAAAGGACTTTGAACTGGTGGTCCTTCCCGGCAGTAATCATACCCTGGGCGGCAATTACGGCGAACGCAAAAGAAGGGACTTCTTTGTAAAGACTTTTTACGGACAATTAGCTCCCGATTGGAACAAAAAAACAGGCGCCGCACTTTTCACCATGACATCTGCCGGCACTGATAAAGCGGATAAAAATGAAAGCAAAAAACAGAAACCATTACCGGTTATTACTGCGCCTCCCCGGTCGTTAAACCTGGATCCGTTTTACAGAAAATATGCAGACGCCAATGGCATTCCCATTGTCAGTTCGTGGAGGGTCCCGGATTCCGCGCTGGTACAGGCATGGAGCATCATCATGTTCATGACCAACGACCTGCCATCTTCTGTCCTGGAACAAATGCAAAAAGTGGGTGCCCGGGTCGGCGTAATGGCCCGTTATGAGGGAACAACCGACCTTCCTGAGCATGCCCGCCTTGCCAACGATACAACGCTGAACTGGGACCTGCGGGCCCGCGGTCTGGGCGGTGACATGGATCTGCCTTTGACAACCTGTGCCGAGGAAAATCTGCTGTGCTACCAAATAGATAAGTATCATGCCGAGGATATCCTCATCCACGAATTCGCACATGCCATTCATCTGATCGGGATCGCCCCCGACACAACCTTCAACAAAAAATTACAACAACTTCTGGACAATGCCGTTGCAAACAGGAAATATGACCATACCTACGCGCAAACCGACATCTATGAATACTGGGCAGAGGGCGTGCAGAACTGGTTCAATGTGAATGCCGAAGTGGAAAAACCCGACGGTAAGCACAACCAGGTCAATACCCGGGAAGAATTAAAGGAATATGATCCCGGTCTTTACGATTTGATCCGTCAGTATTTTTCGGAATTCGAGGGAAGTCCCTCCTGTCATGCCATGCAGGATAAGTACCATCCCTAATGACATCTGTTTAAAATGCATTGCCTGATGAGGTTTCTTCTTCTGTGTGGAATGTTTCCGGACGGTCTTCAGCACAGCTGTCCAGAGCCTGAAAACTTTTTCCTTCTTAGCCTTAAGCTGTTGCTAACCACGCTTACACTGCTTAAGGCCATGGCAGCGCCTGCAATCATCGGGTTAAGTAAGAATCCGGTTAGCGGATAAAGTACTCCCGCGGCAACGGGAATCCCGATAATATTGTATATAAAAGCCCAGAAAAGGTTCTGGCGAATGGTCGTTACCGTTTGCCTGGACAATTTAATGGCCAGGGGTATTTTATTGAGATCGGATGAAATGACGGTCATCTTGGCAACATCCATGGCTATTTCACTGCCCTTGCCCATGGCAATGCTCACATCGGCCTGTGCCAGCGCTGTACTGTCGTTAATGCCGTCACCAACCATGGCAACGACCTTCCCTTCATCCTGCATCTTTTTTACGAAATCTGCCTTCTGATCCGGTAGCACCTCGGCCTGATAATGACTGATCCCCGCTGCCCGGGCAATGGCCCCGGCGGTGGCATCATGATCGCCGGTCAGCATATAAACTTCGATGCCTGACTGCTGCAAAGCCTGAACAGCCTCTGCCGAAGTAGCTTTGATCTGATCGGCAATGGCAAGGACCGCCAGCGCCTGCTTCTGATCAGCAAACCAGATTACCGTTTTTGCCTGTCTGCCCCACTCCTCTGCCTTACCTGATAATTGTGCACCAATGCATATCCTGTTTTCGACCAGAAAATTTCTGTTCCCTGCATACCAGGTTTCATTCGCAAAAAATACCTTTGCTCCTTTGCCTGTAATACTTTCAAATTGGGAAACTGAAACCGGTGCAGATCCGGTAAAATAATTGACTACGGCATCAGCCAGCGGGTGTTCAGACTGCTTTTCAAGACTGACAAGGATATCTTTTTTCGTATCGTCCCCATTGAGCCAGCATATATCGGTAACAACAGGCTTTCCTTTTGTAATAGTCCCTGTCTTATCCAAAACAACAGCATTTACTTTCCGGGCCAGTTCCAGGCTTTCGGCATCCCTGATCAGGATCCCCTGCTCAGCTCCCTTTCCCATGCCAACCATGATGGCGGTGGGGGTTGCCAGTCCCAGAGCACAGGGGCAGGCAATGACCAGTACGGTAACAAAAGCCAGCAGTCCCTGTGTAAAACCATTTGCCCCGCCCCATATGTTCCAGACAATAAAGGCAATAATCGCCGTGACCATGACAACCGGGACAAAGATCCCGGCTATTTTATCGACCAGCTTCTGCACGGGGGCTTTACTGCCCTGAGCGTCCTTAACCATCCGGATAATCTGCGCCAGCATGGTTTCGGAACCAACCTTCTCGGCCCGGAACTGAAAACTTCCCTTTTGATTGATCGTTCCTGCAAAAACTTTCTCACCTTCTTCCTTCAGCACGGGAACAGGTTCGCCATTCAGCATGCTCTCATCCACCCAGGAGGTTCCGCTGACAACCACACCGTCAACGGCTATCTTCTCACCCGGTTTCACCAGGATTAGATCATTCTGATTCACCTTCTCAATGGCTGTTTCCATCCGGTGATCATCTTCGCGCACAACAGTCACCGTTTTGGGACGCAGGCCCATCAGCTTTTTAATGGCATAGGAGGTATTCCCCATGGCCTTTTCTTCCAAAAGTTTACCAATGAGGATGAAAGCGACAATTACCGAAGCAGCTTCAAAATAGACATGCGCCTCCACTCCCCTTTGATGCCAGAATTGCGGGAATAGGGTATTGAACACGCTAAACAAATACGCTATACCTGTACTCAATGCAACCAGGGTATCCATGTTGGCAGACCTGTGTTTAGCCTGTTTCCAGGCATTACGAAAAAAACCGCGTCCAAACACAAACAACACCGGAGAGGAAAGGAACCACATCAACAGGTTCGTCCGGCTTACCCCTCCGCTTCCCCCCGGGACATCCATAGGAGCAATTCCCAGCAAAATTACCGGAACAGTAAGGATTACAGCCCAGACGGTTTTTCGTTTCAGCTTCCTGTAAACAGTCTGCTGCATCTCTTCCAGCTTGTCCGGCAAATCCTCTTCCCGGGACAAAACCAGATCATAACCGGCTTGCTGCACAACGGCACGAATGGTCTCGGGACTGATCAGCTCCGGCCGGTATTCCAGCTGTACATTTCCGGTAGCAAAATTGACTGTCGCCCGCTTAACTCCCGGCTGCCGACGAAGGGTACGCTCCACATTGGCTGCACATACCACACAAGACATGTGTAGTACCTGATAAATTTTCTTTTGAACCCTCATAAATAACCGTTGTTAACGTTCCCCGCAAAGCTCAGAATTAAAAACGGCTATGTCCTTATCATTTTTTGGCTTTGTTTTATGAAATTCATTGGAATAATCCTCCTGAAAACAGACTGCCCTTAAAAAGTGCAGAAAATACAAGACAACAGAGCCACTCCAAAGGATTGCTTTACGGATCGAAGAATCGGGTTCAGGTTACAGGGAATGCCAGACATCAAAGCCGGTCCAGCGGTCTGCGTTCCTTATCCCGGATCTTTTTGAAAAAAGAAGGGGTATAGCCGGTCACCTTTTTAAACTGGCTGCTTAAATAGGCCACGCTCGAATAGTTCAGCAGGTCTGCAATCTCACTGAGAGACAGTTCGTCATAGGCCAGAAGTTCCTTGATCTTTTCAATTTTCTGGGCAATATAATACTTTTCAACGGTACTTCCTTCCACCTCCGAAAACAGTCTGCTGATTGACGCATAATCGTGATGAAGCCGGTCTTGCAGATAATCTGACAAATTTTTAGACAATTCACCGTTCCGTTGATGAACCAGCTCGATAATGCTGGCTTTAACCTGCTCGATCAGCCGGCTTTTCCGGTCATCAATCAACTCAAAGCCCAGCTCCCGAAGCAGGAACCCGAATTGTTCCTTTTCCCCCGGATTCATCGACCTGTCAAGCCGTACCTCCCCCAATCCGACCGACACCGGATAGAAACCCATCTTTTCCAGCTCGTTACGAACAACCAGCCGGCAGCGATCGCAAACCATATTGCGGATATACAGGTTCAGTTCTTGCTTCATAATACGAAAAACAAACTTCAGAATACCAAAATAATCAAATCACCTGAACTTTTTATCACCTTTGCCATTTTTAATATGAAACAAGCATATTGCAAAAAAATGCTAAGGAGGTGCCTGCAAAAAAAATAAAAGCTGATCAAAAAATTGTTGCCGGAAACACGAGGATTACAGAAGAACGTGCAGGAATAAAATGTATTAATAAACTTTTTTTTCGAATAAAACAAGCCTATCTTGCAGAACAATAGACGAATTGTTCTGCCGGATCCTGACTATTTTTCAGCAAGTTAATCAAACCTTTAACAGCTATGGCTGCAAGCAAATATCCGGAATATGATCCCCTGTTTTACAAAGACGGTTACCAGCTCGGCATAAAGGCGGGCAGCGAACCGCTAAACGAAAAGCTATTATGGGAAGCCCTGGAAACCATGTATCGTTCGGTCGATCAGCTGATCGAATCATTGCTGGCCCTGGGAAAACGGCAGGGAGTGAAGGTTGACTGCCGGGCAGGATGTTCCTGGTGCTGCTACCAGCCGGTCTTTGCCAACACTTACGAAATAGGCTATTTAGCCCGTTATATACGGAAGAATTTCAACGGGAAACAACAACAGAAGATTTACCGGCGGGCAATGGGAAAAAACTCCAGACTATCGGGCATGAAAGAGGAGGAGCTGCTTTACAGCAAGCATGCCTGCCCGCTTCTGGATAAGGATTCCTGCTCAGCTTATCCGGCCCGGCCCATGGCCTGCCGGATATATCTGTCGATTCATAAAGACAGTTGCCATCGTTTTTACAGGGACCCGGAAAATACGGAAAGCAAACCCGAACTGCTCGACTTCCCCCTGCAGGCCGGCCGGATAATGAATGAAGGTTTTTTTGCCGCTCTGAAGGAAACCGGCCTGGCCTCTTCCGAGCTGCGGCTGGAGGAAGGACTGATCTTTTTTATGGATCCCGGCCGCTTCCGGGATCCATAAAGACTTAGCGTTCCCGGCACATCCTGGCAAAATTCAGAAGAATTTCCGGATTGCAGAACTCCGGATGAAACTGGACGGAATACAGAGGTTTTTTCTTATGTCGCATAGCCTGGTTCATACAGGTTTCCGAACGGGCCAGATGCATAAATTCCGGAGGCAGGCTGATCGAATCATTGTGCATCTGATGCACAATAAGTTTACGACCGAAGCCCTGAAACAGGGGATCCTCTTCCAGCAGGACGATCTCAGTTGCTCCAAGCTCGGCTTCTTCTCCTCTCAAAAGGGAAGCCCCGTATAAACAGCCGGCGATATGGTGTCCCGCACAAATTCCCAGCACCGGATTCTCGTAATCGAGCAGCCAGGAAAAATAAGGCTGATGGTGTTCCGCAATATCATCTCCCCGGGGCGAACCCGACAACACAATTCCTTCATAGGAAGACAGATTGAGCACGGAACAGTCGCGGTAAGCAGCGATAAAAGAAGAAAAACCGCCCTTATCCAGAATTTCAGACAAAGGCCGGGCGAACTCCCTGACTCCAGGCTCGGCACAATTTACAATCAAAAACATAATCCACCCCGTTTTTCTTCGATTATTCAACCGGGCTTGTCTTGCCTTTTAGCCGGAAACGTCCCTGAATGGTGGAGGTGGTATAAGCGTCGGCCAGTCCGCTGAAACCCGGTTGCTTTCCTCCTACGGAAACAGTAAACCAGCCCGGCTCAAGCACCCACTTTCCTTTCCTGTCAATAAGAGCCAATTGCCTGGGAATAAGCGTAAATTCCACGGTACGCGATTCCCCCTTTTTCAGGCTGATCCGTTCAAATCCTTCCAGCTGCCTAACGGGACGCGGTGTTGAAGCCTTTTCATCGGTAAGATAAAGCTGAACCACCTCGTCGCCGTCGCAATTCCCGGTATTGCTTACCCGGACCCGGATCTTTACCGGTTCCTTCATGTCCACGATCTCCGGAAACTCCAGCCGGTCATAAGAAAAACAGGTATAGCTGAGTCCGTGCCCGAATGGGAACAAAGGGTCCCCTGTAAAATAGCGATAAGTTCGTCCGGCCATATCGTAACTGTCAAACGGAGGCAGTTGATCAGCCGACTTATAATAGGTTACCGGCAACCGGCCGGCCGGATTGTAATCACCGAACAACACATCGGCTATGGCATTCCCACCCTGTTGTCCGGGGTAGCCGGCCGTCAGAATGGCCGGGATATGCCCGGCAGCCCAGTTAACAGAAAGTGCACTTCCGTTGATCAGCACCAGGACAACCTGTTTCCCGGTGGCAAAGACAGCCTGCATCAGTTTCCGCTGACAGTCCGGCAGGTCCAGATGCGTACGGTCGCCCCCGGCAAAACCATCCAGATGAATGTGCATTTCCTCTCCTTCAAGCCGTTCGTTAAGTCCCAGTACCAGCACAACCGCATCGGCCTGTTTCGCGATTTCCACGGCCTGTTCCAGCAACCCTTCTTCAGGAACCGACCAGAGCAGACGAGCCGTGGCGTCTCCGTAACTATTCCGGTACTCGGCCTCGACCAGGTAACGTCGGCCTGCTTCCAGCTCCAGACTTACCGGTTCTATGCGCCCGTGATGGATCCGTCTTCCCCCGACTTCTTTCCCGTTGCAACTGATCTTCAGATAAGGCTTTCCCCAATCGCTGATCCAGTAGGTTCCCGTTTTCGGAGGGACCAGCCAGGCCTTCCAGCGCACGCTGAAAGCTCCGGTCTTCAACCGCGGATCAGGCGTTCCGTTATCCCATACAAAGTCGATCCGGTCGTCCACCCGGGTAAACAGCGGCTCTCCCTCCGGCGTGGCGGAAGCATAATATTCTCCTAGCACGCCCTGCTGTCCTTGCGGAGTTTGCAGGTATACCGAAGGAACGGGTTTTAATTCGGGGATGCCATCGGCCAGCCAGGATCCGCGCGCATGGAGCACCAGGCTCTGTGGCTCAAGCTTGTTCCTGATTCCCTGCAAAACGGTTACCGGATGGGAGGGAATCCCGTTGTAATTTCCCCATAGCGACTGCACTTCATCAGCATTCGGCCCGATTACTGCCAGGCTGTTCAGCTTCCGGGAAAGCGGCAAGGTCTGATCCTGATTCTTCAGCAAAACGATGCTCTCCCGGGCAGCCTGCCGGGCCAGATAATCGTGTGCCGGATTATCATTGACCGAGTAAGGAATCCGGGCATAAGGCACCCGTTCCACCGGATCAAACATCCCCAGTTTAAAACGGGCGGTAAACAACCGCTTTACGGCCACATCCAGATCTTCATCCGTCACCAGTCCCCGGGCATACGCTTCTTCCAGCGCCTGATACGCGGTTCCGCAGTTCAGGTCACAGCCCTCCTTCACAGCCAGGGCAGCAGCCGATGCCGCATCGGGAGTAATTCGGTGATGTTTCCAGATATCGGCAACAGCCCCGCAGTCGGATACCACAAACCCCTGAAAGCCCCATTTCTCCCGGAGAATATGAAAAAGTTCCTCACTTGCACAACAAGCTTCCCCGCGAAAGCGGTTATAGGCTCCCATCACCGAATATACACCTCCTTCCTGCACCAGCTTACGAAAGGCCGGCAAATAAGTCTCCTGAAGATCACGTTCGCTGACATCCACGTCAAACCCGTGCCGAAGCGGCTCCGGACCGGAATGCACGGCAAAATGTTTGGCCGTGGCAATAACCTTCATGTAATCTCCGTCATCACCCTGCAAGCCCAATACAAACTCCCGTCCAAGTTCCCCGGTAAGATAAGGATCCTCTCCATAAGTTTCGTGGCCACGTCCCCAGCGCGGATCACGGAAAATATTGATATTGGGCGACCAGAAATTCAGTCCCTGGTACATGCCCCTTTGTCCGCGGCGCACAAACTCATGGTGCTTAGCCCGGGCCTCATCGGATATCACCGAGGCCACCTCAAAAACCAGCTGTTTATTCCAGGAAGCAGCTACGGATATCGACTGGGGAAACACCGTGGCATAACCTGCCCGCGCCACTCCGTGCAGACATTCA
>JBFWIL010000011.1:0-21918 GCA_050256015.1 Mangrovibacterium sp.
CAGGAAAAAGGAAAGCTGTTGCAGCAGGAATTTGATACTCCCGACGGACAAAGCGGTTCGATTGAGCAGTTTTATCTGGAGGCTCCGGAGACTGAAGAGGAAGATCCGTTTCTGGAAGAGGAAAGAAGCCTGATCGGCAATCTGGCGGCCCTGATCTCGGGAACCGCATCCAAAAAGGCCTTGCAGGTACTTTTGGCACAGAACAATGAACGGCTGAAGGAGTTAAAAGGAATTAACCAGACATCGGGCATCCTGCAAAAGGGAAAATCGCTTGAAGAGTCGCTGCAGTCTATCTGCTCCATACTGCCTGCTTCCTGGCAGTTCCCGGAATGGACGGTGGCCCGGATCAGCTATGACGGGAAGGTCTTTGAAAGTCCGGGATTCCGGGAAACACCCTGGAAGATGAGTCAGCATTTTGAGGCCCCGGGGCGTAAAAGGGGCCTCATTGATATTTGTTATGTGCGTCCTTTCCCTGAAGCTGATGAAGGTCCTTTTCTGAAGGAAGAACGCGATTTGTTGGTAAACTTGGCCAACCTGATCGCCGGGTCGGCCACCCGAGATGTTTTTAACCGGCTTCACCGGGAGAATACGGAACGGCTGAAAGAATTGAAAGCCATAAACCAAACTTCCAGGATTATTGACGAGGGCCGTACCGTGGAAGAGACCCTCCAGGATATCTGCCTGATTCTGCCCCGTTCGTGGCAGTACCCGAGGCATACAGTTGCGCGAATCACTTTTGAGGGGAAAATCTATCTGAGCGCTAATTTTACAGAGACCCCGTGGAAACAGACGGAACATTTCCTGACCATTGACAACAATAAAGGAACGATTGATATATTTTACCTGAAGGCTTTTCCCCCGGAAGACGAAGGCCCGTTCCTGGCCGAGGAGCGTAACCTGCTGATCAATATTGCCAGGCTTATCAGCGGTTACCTGAATAATTACAAGGGCCGTTCCATTATTCACCGGAAGAGTGTGCCGGCCCAGGAAATATATCCTTCGGACGAATTCCGGAATTCGCTTTTTAAGGCTAAAAAGCCGCTTCAGCTGTATTTTAACCAGCAGGCCATTGACAAGTATATCTACCTGGATATGATGAAGTATAAGGTCAAGCATATCCTGTTTGTGGCAACCTTGTACGACGCCTTTATCCTGGAGAGCGAAGACTCCTTCTTTGAGAAATTCATGGGGGAAATCTATCAGTACAGTTTATTCTCCGTTCCCCGGATTACCGGAGTCTCCTCGGCTGAAGAAGCTTTAGACCTGCTGGAAACCACTCGCTTAGATATGGTGATTCTGATGGCCGGCATGGACAGGGATGCCACGGTTCACCTCAGTGAAGAGATCCGTGCCCGGAAAGAATCGCTTCCCATCTATCTGTTACTTAATAAAAAGAGCGATATCTGTTATTTCGAGGAGCTGGAACCACAGATAACTTCCATTGACAAGCTGTTCGTATGGAACGGCGATTCCAGCATTTTGTTTGCCATTGTCAAGTCGACCGAGGATAAGGTGAATGTAGAAAACGACACCCGGATCGGACTGGTACGCGTTATCCTGCTGATTGAAGACTCGCCCTTGTATTATTCCCGTTACCTGCAGTTTTTGTATAACATTGTCTTTGGCCAGGTTCAGCGCTTGCTTCCCGAGGTGGAGAAAAATGAGCTGGACAAGATTTGCAAGATGCGTTCACGTCCCAAGATTTTACTGGCCCGAAATTATGAGGAAGCCATTGCCATTTTTAACAGGTATAAGGATTTTATGCTGTGTGTGATTTCCGACGTGGAGTTTGAACGGGCCGGGGAGATGGATAAGAAAGCCGGGGCACGGTTTATTAGATATGTAAAATCGCATATTTCCAAGTTGCCTATAATTCTTCAGTCTTCAGAGAACAGCAACGAACGGGTGGCCCGGAAACTGGGAGTTGCCTTTCTTAACAAGAATTCGGAGACCCTGCTGAATGACCTGAAGCATTACCTGAATAGTTATATGGGGTTCGGGAATTTTGTGTTCCGGGACCGGGACGGGAACAAGATTGCCGAGGCCCGCTCGCTGCGTGAGTTTGAAATGCTGCTCCGGGAGGTCCCCGATGAATCGCTATACCTGCATGCTTCTGAAAACCAGTTTTCCATGTGGCTGATGGCACGTGGAGAGATTCAGCTGGCCCGGACCCTGAACCCGGTACCCGTAACGGCGTTTAAAAATATGGAGGAGTCGCGTCTGTTTTTTCTGGATACCTTTCGTAAATACCGGGAGGAAAAAAAGAAAGGAAAGATCCTGGACTTTGACGAAACCTCTTCGCTGGACGAGAAAAATATCGTTTCCTTTGCCGGCGGATCGCTGGGCGGAAAAGGACGCGGACTGGCATTCATTGACACGCTGATCTATAATCTGGATTTCCCTTCGCTGATCCCGGGAATCAACGTGTTTACACCGATTACGGTAATTATCGGCAGCGATGAGTTTCAGCGGTTCATTCGCAAGAATAACCTCTTCTCCAGGATTATAGATCCGGCTGTCCCTTATGCCGGGCTCCGGCGTTATTTCGCGGAGGCCCATCTTTCCACGGCCCTGATGCGCAAGCTCAAGGTGTTTGTTTCGCAGGTTGACCGGCCCATAGCAGCCCGTTCGTCCAGTTCGTCGGAAGATTCCATCACCCAGCCGTTTGCCGGGGTGTTCGATACCTATATCATTCCGAACAGCACCACCAACAAACGGGTGGTTCTCGACCGTCTTTCCATTGCCATCAAGCTGATTTTTGCCTCCACTTTTTCCGACAAGGCCCGGAATTACTTTACTGTGCTTCGACATAAGATTGAGGAGGAAAAGATGTCGGTGGTGCTCCAGGAACTGGTTGGTAACCGGTATGGCAATTACTATTATCCGCATATCAGCGGTACGGCCCAGTCGTATAACTATTATCCGGTGGCCGATATGCGGCCGGACGAAGGTTTTGCCGTAGCAGCAGTAGGACTGGGTACCTATGTGGTAGACGGCTGGAAGTCTTATAGGTTTTCCCCCCGTTATCCGCTGGTTTCCATGTATACCATCAGAGACCTGCTAGACAGCACCCAGGTGCAGTTTTATGCGCTGGACTGCCGGGAGCGCGAGATCGACTTTCTGAAAGACGGAGAACTGGCTGCCCTGAGTCTGCTCGACATTGGTGAGGCCGAAAAGCACGGTACGCTGAAACATTGTGTGTCTGTGTACAATGCCGACAACGACCGGCTGGAACCGGGACTTGACAGGTATGGCCCGCGGGTGGTTAACTTCGCCAATATTCTTCAGTACGATCAGATTCCGCTGGCTAAAACCATCAGCATCTTGCTGAATGCCATAAAAGAAGCTTTTGGTTCACCTGTGGAAATTGAATATGCTGTGGATCTGAATCCGGGGAAGAACGGACTGCCCACTTTTTACCTGCTGCAGATCAAGCCGCTAATCGGCGATCAGCTTCGGCAACAGATTAATTTCAATAAGATGAACAGGTCAAATATGTTGCTGTATACCCGTTCCAGCGTGGGTAACGGACGGATTACCGACATTGCTGATGTTATTTATATTGACAATAACCGTTTCAGCAAGATCAAAACCCAGGAGATGGCAGCAGAAATTGAACAGCTGAACAGCCTGATGATTCAGGAAAACCGTCAGTATGTGCTGATTGGTCCCGGACGCTGGGGAAGCCGTGACCGTTTTGTGGGTATTCCGGTAAACTGGTCGCAGATTTCCAATGCCAAAGTGATTGTGGAAGTAAGCCTGGATAATTTTCCGCTGGATTCTTCCCTTGGATCTCATTTTTTCCATAATGTTACCTCAATGAATATCGGTTATTTTTCGGTGAAACATTCTTCTCCAACCGATTTTGTGTGCTGGGAAATGCTGGATAGGCAGAAAATTATTCACGAAACCAGCTTTTTTAAGCATGTGCGTTTTAAACAGCCGGTAAGCATTCTGATGGACGGTAAACAGAAAATTTCGGCCATCCTGACCGGAGAAAAATAAAAGGAAACAGACCCCTGTTGTGAAATTTGCGGCAGGCTGTTTTGCAGCCACACAGGTGGAAGGAAGTCGTAAACAACGAATAAAGAAACAAAATGCATGATTGAGATTGCCGTTTTTGATGAACACAGACTGATGCTGGAAGGAATTACCCGTTTACTGGAAGGAGACGATGATCTGAAGATTGTCTGGACCTCCTGTGATCGGGAGGTACTTGTTAAAAAACTTCAGTTAATCCGGGTGCATGTGCTGGTTATAAACCTGCACGACAGTTCGGTAAAAAATTTCAATCTCATTGTGCAGCTTACCATTGCCAGTCCGAAAGTGAAAATTCTGGTCATTTCGCCGCTTTCCGGAGAAGAAATCGTGCTAAAAGCCATAAAAGCCGGAGCCAAAGGTTTTCTCGGGGCAGAATCAGACCGGAACGATCTGTTGGAGGCCGTTTATACCTTGCGTAACGGTTATGATTATTTCAGCAAGCCTATTACCCGGTTGCTTTTGAACAGGTATATTTCAAATATGAATAACAATGGCGCTCCGGATGAGGGAACCGGGGAACTGAGCTCCCGTCAGATTGAAATTCTCAGGCTTTGGGGAGAAAGCCTGACGAACCAGGAGATTGCTGACCGCCTGTTTATTAGCGTCCGGACCGTGGAATCGCATAAAAACCACATTATGCAGAAGCTGAACCTGAAAAGCACGGTAGATATGGTGAAGTTTGCCATTAAAAACAACATTATCGAAATATGAGGTATGGAGGTTCTGTTATCTTTTTTTGCCTTTTTATACTCTTCTTACGTGAAACACGTAAATTTATTAAAAAAGACAGTGTTTTTATTCTGAATATTACTTTTGCGATCGAAAATGTTTCTTTTTGAAATCTACAGTACGTATTCAAAATAAAATACAGTTATGACAGACATGTTAGACATTAAGGTAAATGAGTTCATGGCAAAAGTTATCGCCAAGAATCCGGGTGAGGTGGAATTTCACCAGGCCGTAAAGGAAGTGGTTGAATCGCTGATGCCCTTTATTGATGAAAATCCCAAGTATCAGTACGCTAAAGTACTTGAGCGGATGGTAGAACCCGAACGGGTTATTATGTTCCGGGTGCCTTGGGTGGACGACAAGGGTCAGATCAGGATAAACCGCGGATTCCGTATTCAGATGAACAGCGCCATTGGTCCTTACAAGGGGGGACTGCGTTTTCACCCGACCGTTAACCTGGGTATATTGAAGTTCCTGGCCTTTGAACAGGTCTTTAAGAACAGTCTGACAACCATTCCTATGGGCGGGGGTAAAGGTGGTTCCGATTTTGATCCGAAGGGAAAATCAGACAATGAAGTGATGCGCTTCTGCCAGAGTTTTATGACCGAATTGCAGCGGTTTATTGGTAGCGACACTGATGTGCCGGCAGGCGACATTGGTGTTGGCGGCCGTGAAATTGGTTATTTGTACGGACAGTACAAACGGATTCGCAATGAGTTTACCGGCGTGTTGACCGGCAAGGCTATTGAGTGGGGAGGCAGTTTGATTCGTCCGGAAGCTACCGGATACGGAACGGTTTATTTCGCCCAGGAAATGCTGAAAACCAAAGGATTGGAGATAAAAGGGAAAGTGGCTACAGTTTCCGGATCGGGCAATGTGGCCCAGTATGCTGCTGAGAAGCTCATCAGCCTGGGAGCCAAGGTGGTTACCCTGTCCGACTCTTCCGGCTTTATCTATGATCCGGACGGAATAGACGAAGAAAAGCTGGCTTATGTGTTTGAACTAAAAAACATCCGTCGCGGACGGATCAAGGAATATGCAGAGAAATACGGAGTACAATACTTCGAAGGCCAGACTCCCTGGGGTGTTAGGTGTGATCTGGCTTTCCCCTGCGCTACCCAGAACGAGCTGAGTGAGGAAGATGCCAAAACACTGATTGCTAATGGCGTTCAGGTGGTTGCCGAAGGGGCTAACATGCCTTCTACAGCCGAAGCTGTTGAAGTGTTCCTGGAAAAGAAGATCCTTTATGCTCCGGGTAAGGCTTCCAATGCCGGCGGTGTGGCTACTTCCGGACTGGAAATGACGCAGAACGCCATGCGTTTGCCCTGGACCCGCGAGGAAGTAGATGCCAAACTGCACCGGATCATGATCAGCATTCACGAAACCTGTGTGAAATACGGTACCGAAACGGATGGTACGATCAATTACGTTAAAGGTGCCAATATAGGCGGATTTATCAAAGTTGCCGACGCTATGATTGCTCAGGGCGTTGTATAACAGCGGAGAGATTCATGTTTTATACAGAGGGCTTTGCCGGTTGGCAGGGCCCTTTTTTTGAGCAGGATACCGGCTATTCCGGGAGGAGAGGTTCGCAAAAATACCGTTTCCGGTTGACATGGGCTCTAAAGTATCGGTTCGTCTTTTTTGCGGATCAGCATCAACCCGTCCCGTATGGGCAGGATCAGCTGGCTTACCCGCGGATCTTTCTTTACTTTTTCATTGAATTCCAGGATGCCGGCCGACTGCTTGTCGTTTAGGGTCTGCACCACCTTACCTCCCCATAGAACATTGTCGGCCAGCAGAAATCCGCCGGCTTTCAGCTTTTGCAGGATCATATCATAAAACAGGGGATACTGCCGTTTGTTGGCATCCAGGAAAACCAGGTCAAAGTTTTCTTTCAGGGTCGGTATGATTTCCAGGGCATCTCCTGTATGCGGGATAATGGACCCGCCCAGGCCAGCCCGCTCAAAATAACTCTGGGCCATGGGGGCCAGTTCATCATTGATCTCAATGGTGTGGAGCCTGCCTCCTGTTTTTAAGCCCCTGGCCAGGCATATGGCGGAATAGCCGGTGTAAGTGCCGATTTCCAGTATACGGGCAGGACGGATCATCCGACTGATCATTTCCAGCAGATGGCCCTGCAGGTGCCCCGACAGCATACGGGGATGGACGACCCGCAGGTGGGTTTCCCGGTCCAGTTCCCTGAGCAGCTCGTCTTCCGCGTTGCTGTGATCCTGGATGTAACGTTCCAGTTCCCTGTCGGTTCGCATTATTCGTATATTAAAGTGCTTATTGAATTTTCGTCCAATACTTCATTGGCGATATCCAGCAGTTGTCCGGCAGTAATTTGTTCGATCTTGCGGCAGATGGTTTCCAGGCTGTCCACCTGATCGTATAACAGGTAGCTTTTACCCAGGGTCAGCATCAGATCGTCGCGGTCTTCACTGGATATGGCCAGTTGTCCGGTCAGCTGTTTTTTAGCCCGGCTAAGCTGAAGAATTCCCAGTTCTTTTTCCCGCAGGCGGGCAAATTCTTTTTTGACCAGCCTCAGCGCTTTTTCCAGGTTTCCCCGGTCGGTACCGAAGTACACGCTGAAGGCTCCGGTGTCGGAATAGGAAGTGTAGTTCGATTCTACATTGTAGGCCAGTCCGTTGCGCTCGCGCAGGCTCAGGTTCAGCCTGGAATTCATGGCATTGCCTCCAAGCATGTTGTTTAGCAGCACCATGCCCATACGTTTGCTGCTGCGGGCGTCATAGGCAATGTTGCCGAGAATGCAGTGGCTTTGAAAGGTGTCCTTGCTGATTTTTTTTATACCGGATGCATAGCCGCTGAAGGCTGTCCGGGGCCTGATTCGCTGCCGTTGCGGGATCTGTCCGAAATATTTTTCGGCCATAGTCCTGAATTTGGCAAAGGAAATATTGCCCACCGAGCTGAGTACCATCTCTGTTGTGTGGTAGTTGTTCCGGATAAACCTGGTAATGTTTTCCCTGCTAAACGACCGGATCAGCTCGGGGGTTCCAAGGATATTCCGGGCGATGGGGTGGCCGTCGAAGAGCAGCTCATCAAAGTCGTCGAAAATCAGTTCCTGCGGACTGTCCTGGTAGGAGTTGATCTCTTCAATTACCACCTCTTTTTCACGTTCCAGTTCCTTCTCGGGAAAGGTGCTGCTGGTGATGATGTCGCTGACCAGCTCCATGCTGCGGTCGTAATATTCATTCAGGAAAGTGGCGTAAACGGCTGTTTCTTCCTTGCCGGTATAGGCATTCAGCTCCCCTCCGGCATCTTCGATACGGCTGATGATGTGAAAGGCCTTTCTTTTTTTGGTTCCCTTGAATATGGTATGCTCAATGAAATGGGCAATACCCTGTTCTTCGCTTAGCTCATCGCGTGAACCGGTATTCAGGATGATTCCGAAATGGGCAGCAGGCGAATCGACCTGCTGCTGGATAATCCGGATTCCGTTTGTTAATCTGTCCGTGTTTATCTTCACGATCACTTGAATTGGTGTGCAAAAGTAGGAAACAGACTGGAATTATCAACCGGTAAGCCTATTAAAAAGAAATGGTTTATTGGTGGGCAGAACTTTTTTTGTTTTGAGGAAGCTTCTTTTTGTTTTGAAGTTAATTTTTTTGCCTTATATTTGCCACCGCAAAACAGCTGGTGCCATAGCTCAGTTGGTAGAGCAACGGACTGAAAATCCGTGTGTCCTTGGTTCAATTCCGAGTGGCACCACCCAAGCGGGGATTTTATCAAATTTGATGGAATCCCTTTTTTTATGTTCCTTTAAACTCCTTGCTATTTGTGGAATCAGGGAGAAAAATGAATTTATCCTGGAAGTTCGATATTGGTCAGCTTCACGGTTGTAGATAATTCCTTCAGAAAACAGCAAATTTTGAAATATCCGCTTGCTGTTCAAATCCGATTTTTCCCATAATACCAACGGATTAAGACATATTTCTGTTTCTTTTTTCCCGCATAGTTTATAAAGCCGGAAGTAGAAAAAAATGATTCAAATTTCTCCCGGCCTTAACAAACCTATGAAATGCACCTATACATTGAAAATAAAGGTTGATATGTCATTTTACGTTTTCATTTGTCTGGTTTTCTACGATATAAACAAATCGGTTTTTTTTAATCAGTGGAAACAGGCTATAACACACACATGATTCGAAAATGAATGGAAGTTCAAAAGATATTCTTTTATTAATTCATTTTGTCCGTTTCGTTTCATCATCTCAGCAATATAGCTGTTTATAGGTTATATTGTGAATGGTTCAGCTTCCCAGCCAGGTTACCTCAAAAACAATATGTTCGCGAACCTGACCAAAATTACCTTTGAAAATTTTCCGAATTTTGGGTTTATGAATTAATCAGGTTAGGTAATTCAGCTCAGTCGGCTGTAAATAATCGGCAATTTGCAGGAATCTAATGACACTGCCAATAAACTTTCTTGAACCCGTTGATTTGAAGAAGAAAAAAAAGGAATTTGAACATCTTCTTTTCAATAAAGCTAACAGTGATAAGATTCTGCGGTATGATAATTTTGCAAATTCATTGACTGACTAAAAGCCGTGAGTGCATGGGTGGAAACTCTACCGTGCGAGTTCGTTTATTTCCCCGGGGAATAGTGAAGGTTCTTCGGCCGCAAACTTTGCCGGCCCCGCCGGCCCCTTTTTAAATCACAACCGGCGCATTCCCCGCAAAGGCTTTTATCTTTTGAGGAAAACGACCGGTATACGGAATGTATGATCTTCAGGATTACAGCGGCAATAATGACGTATACGATAATTTCTTGCAGCATGCTTTTTGTTTTCCATGTTTGTGCAAAGATACTGCCAATTTGGTAAATGGCCAAGGCAGCCAGCCAAGCCAGGATCGTGGTGTATACGGAGGTGAAAGCCGCCCATTTCCAGTTGGCTTCCTTGCGGATGGCTGCCACGACTGCTATGCAAGGGAAGTAGATCAGTACGAAGACCATTAGCCCGAATGCCACCAGGGGCGAAAAGACTTTTTGTCCGCTACGGGCCCCTGAGGTGAAGGTTTGTTCCTGCAGTTTCTGCTTGAGCGGAGCCGTGTTGTCATTGGCATCCGCTCCGGCCTGGTAAAGCACCCCCATGGAACTGACCACAATCTCTTTTGCAGCCATTCCCGTGAGAATGCTGACCCCTATTTTCCAGTCAAAACCAAGCGGATGGATGGCCGGTTCTATAAAATGCCCCAGCTTTCCGATATACGACTGTTCCAGACGTTCTTCTTCCTGCTGCAGGATGAGCTGTTTTTTTTGTGTTTCCCGTTCTGCAGGAGATAAGGAGGTGTCGTTTTGGATTCGTTCTGCCAGTGCCTGGTAATTGCGTGAGAACTCCACCCGTCTTGGATAGTAGCCCATGGCCCAGATCAGGATGGAAGCAAAAAGGATAACCGTTCCCATTTTTTTCAGATACTGAGATCCTTTGTGCCACATGTGGATGGTGGTGTTCCGCAGGGTAGGCATACGGTAGGGGGGGAGCTCCATGACAAAGGGAATTTCTTTTTGAGAGAACAGCGTTTTTTTAAAGAACAGTCCCAGCACCACCGCCAAGGCAATTCCGATGAAATAGATCAGGAAGAGCAGGGCCCCCTGGTGGTGTGTAAAAAAGGCGGAAATCAGCAGCACGTATACCGGCAGCCGGGCGCTGCACGACATGAATGGAATGATCAGCATGGTCAGAAGCCTGTCATTCCGGTTATCCAGGGTTCGTGTGGCCATGACGGCCGGTACGTTACAGCCAAAACCCATGATCAGCGGAATAAACGATTTGCCGTGAAGCCCCATCTTGTGCATCAGCTTGTCCATGATAAAGGCGGCCCGGGCCATATAGCCCGAGTCTTCCATAAGGGATATGAAAAAGAAGAGTATCAGAATGTTGGGAAGGAAGACGATTACACCTCCCACGCCTCCGATTACTCCGTCCGTGAGCAGGTCCTTCAGTGGGCCGTCGGGCAGGAGGGTCCCGACCAGTTCTCCCAGCCGGCCGATGCCGGCTTCCATCCAGTCCATCGGGTAATTACCCAAGGTAAAAGTGGCCTGAAAAGTCAGCCAGATGAAAAAAAAGAAAACGGGAAACCCCCAGATCCGGTGGGTCAGAATCTTGTCGATATCTCGACTTTTTCCAGTCAGGATCAGTTCTCCTGTTTGGTATGTTTCTTTCAGTGCTCCGGCTATAAAACCGTATTTGGCATCGGCAATCAATGTCTCCGAGTCCTCGTTCATTTGCTGTTCCAGCCTTCGTATTTCGCGTTCCGCAGTTTGACGGATGACTTCGTAAACGGGACTATGCTGCAGCATGACACGGGTTTGATGGTCTTTTTCCAGCAGTTTGATAGCCAGGAAGCGGGTGGCGTATTTTTTGTTACGCTGTTCGTCTTTCTTCAGCGCCTGCCGGATAGTCCGGATCGATTGTTCGATTTCCGCTCCGTAGTTGATGTGTACATGGCGTACTACCGGATCACGTTCTTCATACACTTCAATGATGCGGTTGAACAACTCCTTCATCCCTTTTCCCCGGGCAGCCACGGTGGGAACGAAGGGAATGCCGATCATCCTGCCGAGATGACTGAAGTCAAAGCGGGCTGTTTTTTTTTCCAGTTCGTCGTACATGTTCAGGGCAATGACCACCTTGATGTTCATATCGATAAGCTGGGTGGTGAGGTACAGATTACGCTCCAGGTTGGCGGCATCGATGACGTTGACCACCACATCAGGCCTTTTTTCCAGGATGTGGCTGCGGACAAACAGTTCTTCCGGGGAATATTCGGTGATGGAATAGGTTCCCGGCAGGTCGGTAATCCGGAACGTATAGAAGCCTTGTTTGAAACGGGCTTCTTTGGCTTCTATGGTCACTCCGGCGTAATTGCCCACCCGCTCGCTTGAACCCGAAGCCTGGTTAAAAAGGGTGGTTTTGCCGCAGTTGGGGTTTCCCACCAGGGCTACGGAAATGGTTTTGCCCTTTTTTGTCCCGGTAATTTTCATCCGGTGTTCTTCTATGGTGCCCTCATAACGGACAAAATCCATCCTGAGAGCATCGGCCCGGGAAACGACGTCAATCAGGGCTGCCTCGCTGCGGCGCAGACTGACCTTGTAGCCCATGATCTCATATTCCACCGGATCTTTCAGGGGGGCATTCCGCACAACGCGCACCTGCTGTCCCTTGATGAATCCCATTTCCGAAATCCGTTTCCGGAAAGATCCCTTTCCCTGCACGTGCAGGATCACAGCCTGACTGCCGGTAGGCAGATCGGCGAGCCGCCTGCTTTTCTTTCTTATTTCTGTATGCTGTAATAACATAATCTTTTTTTGTCTCTGTGCGGTGCAGTAAGACTGCATAAATCCCCCCCAAAGGGGATATACATACCCTCACCGACCATACGATTTCCCGGGAACGTGCCCGGAATAATAATGCCGGCCCGTGATAAAACCTGATATTTGCAGTCCTGCTACAACGCACGCAATTTAGCTTATCCTTCGGGGCGCGTCAATCCCTATTTTTGGGGATATATAAGGCGGTGTGTTCAAATTGTTAATTTGGTGTGATTGTTCCGTTTTCAGCCTTAAAATGCTTAGAAAAAATAGTATTTTTGCACTTCAGATAATTGTAGACAAAAAGAATCAGTTTATTATGACAATTCAGAAGACAATATTGATGATCCTTGACGGATGGGGAATTGGAGACGGCAGCAAACGGGATGTAATCGCTTCGGCCCCCACTCCTTTCATGGATTCACTGATAAAAGAATATCCGCACGCGCAGCTGCTTACTTCAGGCGAAAACGTCGGTCTGCCTGAAGGACAGATGGGTAATTCGGAAGTGGGGCACCTTAACATTGGAGCCGGCCGGGTGTTGTACCAGGATATGGTGAAAATTACCAAAGCCATTCAGGATAAATCGTTGTGGCAGAATCCGCAATTGCTGAAAGCCTTTCGATATGCCAAAGAAAAAAGGAAAAAAGTTCATCTGGTCGGACTGATCGGTCCGGGCGGGGTACATGCCTTGAGTTCACATATGGTTGCCCTGAGCCAGATGGCCACGGATATGGGTCTGCAGGATGTGTTTGTGCACGGACTTACCGACGGGCGGGATACCGATCCGCACTCGGGTTATGAGTTTTTGAAGGCTGATCTTGAGGCGCTGAAGCCCACCAATGCCCGTTTTGCTTCCATCATAGGCCGTTATTACGGGATGGACCGCGATAAAAACTACGACCGGCTGAAGCTTGCCTATGATCTGTATACACAGGGAATCGGTGAAAAGACAGCCGACCTGCTGGCGGGCGTGCAGGCTTCCTATAATGCCGGCGTTACCGATGAGTTTATCAAACCCATTGTGGTGGTCAACCCGGATGGAAGTCCGGTAGCCATGATCGAAGAGGAAGATGTGGTGATCTGCTATAATTTCCGGACCGACCGTCTGCGTCAGACCACCATTGCTTTCACTCAGGAAGACCTGCCGCAGTTTGGCATGAAGACCATGGACCTGCAATGGTATACGATGACTAATTACAAGGCCGACTTCCGGAATGTCAATGTGATTTTTGACAAGGAAAATCCGGTCAACACCATGGGTGAGGTGGTTTCGAAAGCCGGACTGAAACAGATTCGCATTGCGGAGACGGAAAAATATGCACATGTTACTTTCTTTTTCAGTGGTGGCCGCGAGCAGGAGTTTGAAGGGGAAAAACGAATTCTGATACCTTCCCCGAAAGTTCCGACCTACGATTTCCAGCCGGAAATGTCGGCTCCGAAAATCAAGGAAGCCATTATTCCCGAACTGAACAAGCGGGAATCCGGTTTTGTATGCCTGAACTTTGCCAATGGCGATATGGTAGGACATACCGGGGTATATGAGGCCATCTGCAAAGCTGTTTCGGCGGTCGACCAGTGTGCCCGTGAGGTTACCGAGGCTGCCCGGGCCAACGGGTACAATGTGCTGATTATTGCAGACCACGGAAATGCAGACAATGCGGTGAATACCGACGGTTCTCCCAATACGGCCCATTCGCTGAATCCGGTTCCCTGTATTTATGTCAGTGATAACAAGAGTCTTAAAATCAATAACGGCATCCTGGCCGATGTGGCGCCCACCCTTTTGTCTGAAATGGGACTGGATATCCCGGCAGAAATGACCGGAAAAGTATTAATCGAAAAGTAAGTTGTAATAAAACTGCATTCCGGAGCAGGCGGAGTCCACTTCCCTGGAGCGGTGAGCTGTGCATTCGCCGGATTGTATACTGCCGTGTATGCTGGAGATAGGAAAGACCATTGTGAGCCTTGATGTGCTGGAGGAACATTTTCTTTGTGATCTGTTGAAATGCAAGGGAGCCTGCTGTGTTGAAGGAGATTCCGGTGCACCGCTGAGCCCGGAGGAGGTGAATATTCTTGAAGCTGCATATCCGCTGGTGGAACCGTACATGACTTCCGAAGGAAAAGCAGTTATTTCCCGGCAGGGCATATCGGTTATTGATGAAGACGGAGACCTGGTCACCCCGCTTGTCGGTAACAGGGAATGTGTTTTCACCTATAAGGATGCTCAGGGAATTACCCGATGTGCTGTTGAGAAAGCTTTTCTGGAAGGCCGGATTACTTTCCGGAAGCCCTTGTCCTGTCATCTTTTCCCGGTCAGGATCACGGAATACAGCCGGTTTGACGCGGTAAACTATCAACAGCTGAAGATCTGCAGGCCGGGACGTGCCTGCGGGAGAGGGCAAAAACTTCCGCTTTACCGTTTTTTAAAGGAACCACTGATCCGCAAATACGGATCTGCATGGTATGAGCAGTTGCAGTATGCGGCGGAGCAGGAACCCTGGAAAAAAGGATAGGGAAGCTTTTGTTTTCCTATTCGGTCAGTTCCACCCGGTTTCCTTCCGGATCCAGGATGACCGATTCGTAAAATCCATCCCCGGTAATGCGCGGTTCCCCGATTATCCGGAATCCGTCAGCCCGGAGGTTCTCCGTTAACTCGTCGACCTTTTGTCTGGAGCCAAGCTGAATGGCAAAATGAATGAGTCCGGTAAACTGTTTTTTGGGATCGTTTTTTGTTTTCGGTATGCCCGGCATCTGCATTAGCTCAAGTGCACATTCCCCGTTAAAACGGAGAAAATAGGAACGGAAATCGCGGGAATGGTTGTAGTATCCGTCATTGGAGCCGGCATCAAAATAATGCATATAAAAATTCCGCATTCCTTCCAGGTCGTTGACCCAGATGGCAATATGTGATATCTTCATGGTGTAGTCATTTTAACAGGTTTATTACTCGTCCGGGTTATCGGTTTCTTTTTACTAAGTTATCCAAAATGTTCCGATATTACTAAAATAGGTTAAAAAATGATGGCTTGTCGTGGATTTAACTATTTTTGCTGGTCTTTATCTGCTGCTTTTACAGGTGGCGTAGGGGATCTATTATGATGAACATGGAGAAACTGACTTTACCTGTCATGCTTCAGGAAAGTTTTAAACGGTTTGGGGACAGAAAGTCACTTGTTTTTGCCGGGGAGGAAGACCTGTCTTACCGCGGGCTGAAGGAGGAGGTGGAGTCGCTGGGAAAGCGATTGCGAGCGATGGGAATCAGAAGAGGAACCAGGGTTGCCATTCTGAGTCAGAATATGCCTAACTGGGGAATTGCCTATTTTTCCATTGCTGCCGTTGGCGGGGTGGTAGTCCCTGTTTTGCCCGATTTCCACCCGGAGGAGATCCGGAATATTTTGGAACACTCGGGAACCGAGGCTATTTTTGTATCGGAAAATCTGGCAGGTAAGCTGAACTCAGGAGCTTTTCCGCTGTTACGTATCCTGCAAATCGAGAATTTTAAGGAAATAGACGGGGGCGATTATCCGGAGTCTGCCGGTAGGAACGAGGCAAACCGTTTTGTCTGGGAAGATGTGGAGGAAGAAGATTTGCTTTCAATTATTTATACCTCGGGAACCACCGGTAAGTCGAAGGGGGTTATGCTGAGTCATAAGAACATTGTCTGGACCACCCGGCAATGCCGGTTTTTCCAGTCTGTTGAAGCAGACGATCGTTTTTTGTCGGTACTTCCCCTTTCCCATACTTTTGAAAATACGCTGGGACTGATGCTGCCGGTGATGTACGGAGCTTCGGTGCATTACCTGAGAAAAGCGCCGACACCTTCGGTCCTGATACCGGTACTGAAAAAGGTGAAACCCACCATTATGCTGGTGGTGCCGCTGATCATTGAAAAAATATACCGGGGAAGAGTTCTCCCGGAAATAAACAAGAAAGCAATAACCCGTAAATTGTATTCATACCGGATTTTTCAGAAATTACTAAACCGGCTGGCAGGGAAAAAATTGTATAAAATCTTCGGCGGGGAACTGAAGTTCTTTGGCATAGGCGGGGCCAAACTGGACAACCAGGTGGAGCGTTTCCTTATGGATGCGCGTTTTCCTATGGCTATTGGTTACGGACTTACCGAAACAGCTCCGCTGCTGGCCGGTGCTGTAGGAAAGAATGTACGCTACCTGTCTACGGGTATTCCTCTTGAAGGAGTGAAGCTGAGGATTGCCCATGCCGATCCGGAAACCGGTGAAGGAGAGATTCAGGCACGTGGTGAAAATGTTATGCAGGGATATTACCGGGAACGGGAGCTGACCGCCGAGGCTTTCACCGAAGATGGCTGGTTCCGGACCGGAGACCGGGGGTGCTTTGATAAGTCGGGTTTTCTTTATATCAAGGGCCGGATTAAAAATATGATAGTGGGCTCCAGCGGGGAGAATATCTATCCGGAGGAAATCGAATCCGTGATTAACCGGATGGAGTATGTGCTGGAGTCTCTGGTGGTGCAGCAAAAGGGCCGGTTAGTGGCTATGGTCCATCTGAATATGGAAGAGCTGGAGCAGCGCTTCCGGCAACTGAAAGATGAGGCTGTACAAAATTTCAATGCCCGTGTGGATGAAATTCTGGAAGGAATCCAGCATCTGGTCAATGAGCAGGTTAACAAGTTTTCCCGGGTGCAGCAGGTAATCCTGATGCCGGTTCCTTTTGAAAAGACCCCTACATTGAAAATCAAACGTTTTTTGTATTGCCAGTCCTGATCTGAAGACGGCAGGCTTACGGAATCGGGCAATAGTCTCGATGCCCCGGCAGAATTGCTCCAGGGGAAAGTGCTCGTTGTACTTTCTCAAAGGAAGAAGAGATAATGGGGATGGAACCTCCGGAGCGAACCGGAACGGGACGGTTGCTGTATATTTTTTTGTAGACTTTCTTTGCGGCCCGGTCCATGTCGTTCCGGTGTTTGGGCAAGGCACTTACCGGAGGGATCCGGATCAATACCAATAACTCATTCAGAAAGCGGTATTTGTGTTTATTGATTATGTGCCGGCAACAGCGACCGGCTGCTTCTCTTCCGGGGGAAGGCTTCTGGAAAGGTCCAGCAGTTGAACGCTGACTTCGGCAATGTGAAATAACAGCTGTAGCTGTTGGCGCTCTCCTCCGGGAAGTTTTTCCTGCATGGCCTGTCGAATTTTTTCAATAACCGGGGCCAGGGGGGTGTCTGCAGAATGCTCTGCAGAAGGCGTTTGTCCGGACATTTGCTTCAAGGCTTGTCCCAGGGCCGGCATGGCAGGATGGATGGAGCTTCCGGCATGCCGGTGCGCCCCCAGGGCAGAGAGGTAAGAAAGCATGGCATGGTTCAGGTAGGTGAGTGTAAAGGCCCGGGTACGGAACTCCCGGTCGCGTACCGGTTCCACCTGCATATCCTGCCAAGCCAGTACCAGGGCGTTATCTGCCTGGTGGGCTTTCCTTCTGACAATGCGGTATTCCAGGTCGTCTGCCGAACTCGCCTGATATTCTTTTACAATGGCTTCATAATAATGCACGTTTTGCATCAGCGTCTGGCGCAGCAGTCCGGGTAGTTTACGGTCTTTCCAGTCGGGCCAAAGGAAACGTACGCTCAGGATGGCCAGGCCCGATCCCAGAAGGGTGTCGATTAGCCGTGGAACCATGACGGCAGTGCCCTGGCTGGAGATCAGGTTAAAGGCACAGAGAATGAAGATCGTGATGAAGATTACCGAAACGGCATAATTGCGGCGCAGCCATAAAAAAAACAGGTAAGCCGACAGCAGCATTAATACCAGTTGCCCGGCTATAGTGGGCAGAAGCCTGACAATCAGTACGCCGCCGACCACCCCGCTGATTGTGCCCAATATCCGTTCGAACAGTCGTCTGCGTGTTTCACTGTAACTAGGCTGACAGACAAACAGTCCGGTCAGGACGATCCATTCCCCGTGATTCAGCTTAAAGCCTTCCGAGATGAAGAACCCGGCAAGCAGGCACAGGCTTAGCCGGACGGCATAACGTAGTTTCGGATGGTCGGGGTTCAACAGTTCACGCATCCGTTTGCCCAGAGGCCTCCTGTCTTTGTCAAGTCTGGGAACTGATGCTCCTCCGGAAGGCTGAATGCCCAGCTGCTGCAGGGTATGGTTTATTCTTGACAGATTGTCAACCAACAGGGTCAGCGGATGTTTGCAGCTTGTTCCGTATTTCTCCAGTTGGTCACGGACAGCTTTAACGGTCCATTCCAGGCTTGCCGGGTGGTGAAAGCGAACTCCGGTAAGCAGGCAACGGGCAAAATGTCTGCAGGCGTCTGCCTGTTGGCTGAGAAGCTGTCCGATTCCTTCCATGAGTTGTCGGTTTTCCTGATCCCTGCTTAAGCGGTCGTAGCGTTCGTGACTGGATGCTGCCCGTTCGTGCAGACTTTGCAACAGCATAAACCGGTGAAAATAAGGGGCAAGCCGGCTTTGTTCCTGCAGCGAGTCACGGTAACTGTTCAGAACGTCCTTGCAGCGCTCCAGTGACCCCACGAGTTCCACATTGAGCATAGCCAGCCGGTTACGTATTTTCCCCTGCATTTTTTCCTCGCTGGGAAACAAACGGGCTTTTTCTTCCAGGTATCCGGCCAGGGCGAAATATCCCCGGGCCAGCTGCTCTTCGAGCAGACGCCAGGGATGCAGGTAAAGCAATCCCAGGGAAAGCAAGCCGTAGAAAAGAGCTCCCGAGGTAAGCAGTATAGGCTGCCAGTACCATGCGGGACTGATTTCCGAACCGATCATCGTGTAAATACCTGCCAGGATGGTTCCAAAAGTGATTCCGCGATACCGTTCTCCCAGTCCCCCGATAAGTATAAAGAAAACGGTGGAGAGGGCCAGTCCGGCTCCCAGCAGTACCGGCCAGGGATGCAGCAGTTCCACGGCCAGACTGGAAAAGCCGAAGCTGATTACTTTGATCGCCAGGGATTTGATCCGTCCGGTGGGGTGATCGTCGGTCTCCGACAACGCTCCGGTAAGCACCCCCAGCGCCAGGCTTACGGCAAAGAACGGCTTCCCCATGAGTACAACGGGGATGGTCAGCAATACCATGGCAATTGTGGCTTTGCCTGCCATCAGCCGGTTTGGATGGAGCCAGAAAGCCCTGCGTGCCGGTTCATACCAGGAACAGTTCCTGATTCGGGCCAGGGTCTGGAAAGGAACTACTTGTCTGTGCCGGCTCATGAAAAAATCTTTTACGGTTAAAAATAACAAATTTCCGTGTTTATGGAGGTCAGGTGGTCCGTGCTTATTTTCGGATGTATTGGCCCGGGGGAACTGCTACTGGTTATCCGGTTCCGGGCTTTTATTATCCTGGGCGGAATTGGCTCCTAAAAACTGATTCCGGTACTGCGTGGGGGTGCAGGAGTTTATTTTCCGGAAGGACCGGTTAAAATTAGACAGATTGTTAAAGCCGCTTTCAAAACCAATCTGGGAAACACTGAGCTTTCCTTCCTGCAGCAGTTTGCATGCATAACCGATGCGCATTTCCGAAACAAAATTAGTAAAGGATTTTCCCGTTTTTTCCCGGAAATAGCGACTGAAGGCTGAGGAATTCATGCCTATTCTCCGTGCAATGGTTTCCTGGCTAATGGGTTCCCGGTAACCGGTGTTGATAAGATGCATGACCCGTTCCATCCGTTCACTGGGCCATTCCAGAAAATCAGGCTGATAGTTTTCGCTGGAAAGAAGTCTCCCTCCCTCTGTTCCGGCCAGTTTGTCCAGGATCCGTATAAAACCTAGTAACTGTTCCAGCCCCTTTTTTTTGAGCAGTTT
Organism: Mangrovibacterium sp.; assembly: GCA_050256015.1. Lineage (GTDB taxonomy): Bacteria > Bacteroidota > Bacteroidia > Bacteroidales > Prolixibacteraceae > JBFWIL01. The sequence goes on from JBFWIL010000011.1 coordinate 19,900, forward strand.
TCTGAGCTGCGGACCAATTTTTGCCGAAACTTCCGACGGAAAACTGATTCCCCGGGCAGCCCGCTTCAGCAATTTACCGATCCGGAAAAACTCGGAATAGCTTTCCAGCTCATGAGCGAGAAAATCTTCCGGAAAATGAACGACAACGGCATTTACTTGGTACCGGGGATCACCGGAGTAAAACAGTTCGTTGTTTTTCCAGAAATGAGGCAGGTTTGGCCCCAGTAATACCAGGTCGCCTTCTTTGAAATCTTCAGCATGATCAGCTACAAAACGTTTCCCGAAGCTTTTGATCACATACACCAGCTCATATTCCGGATGAAAATGCCAGGGGAAAGTAAAATGAGGGAATTCGTCCCATTTTATTTTTATAGGCTTTTTCCCTTGCAGAATCAGCCGTTCGTGCATGATTTTCATAACAGCCCATTTGTTTATTGCCAGCAAAGATAATACATCTTGTTGCAATAAAAATACTGGGATAGGTGTCGGGGAAGCATTATCTTTAAGTTCATTTGTCTGATGGACTTTTGAAAATGATAAAAAACACAGATATCGAAAAGGATGGTATTGTCCGGTCCCTTAACAAGGGCGATATTCATGCTTTTAACTATTTGTTTGAGAAATATTCAAAAGTGCTTTATCATTTTTCGTATTCTATCTTAAAATCGGGAACAGATGCTGAGGAACTTGTTCAGGATGTTTTTTTGAAAATCTGGGAAAAGCGGAATAAGATCGATCCGATGCAGTCGTTTCGTGCCTATCTCTTCACGGTTGCATTGAATCATATTCGCAGGCTTTTTTTAAATAAGGTAAAAGAAGACTCATTTAAACTTCATCTGTATGATGTTTTATTGGAACAGGTTTCAGAACCGGAAAAAGAAAGGAAGAATTTTGCTGATTATTTAAGAATTCTGGATCAGGAAATTCAGAAACTCCCGGAAAAACAAAAGGAGATATTCCTGCTGCATAAGAAAGAAGGACTCACAGTAAAGGAGGTTGCATCTTTTTTGTGCATTTCACCTAAAACAGTCGAAAATCAGTATACTGCAGCGGTTAGGACAATTCGCGGGGCATTTTATGCAAGAAATATTAGGACTTTGGAGTTGTTTTGTGCGATTTCCCCGGGAAAATTAAAGAACAATCGCATTCAAAAGATTCTATTATCCATTCAATATGGATATATGTATATTTTTCATAAATTGCAAAGGCAAATTCCTGATATGGTGGAAGAATGATTGATCCTGTATTGAATTTGGAACTGAAGAACGGTACCTCTTCCGGATACCAAAGGTTATATTCACTGACTTCAGTGCGTTTGAAAAATTATTGCAAACTTTTTCTGAAAGATCAGGTGGTGATTGAGGATATTGTTCAGGATGCCTATCTCCGCTTATGGGAAAAACGAAGAGAAATTCATCCCGGAAAATCTGTTGAGAGCCTGCTTTTTACCATAGTCCGGAACCTTTGTCTGAACTACTTGCGCGACCAGAAACTTGCAACATCTTGTTTTTCAGTTGATGAAAATCCGTGGAGCGATCTTCAACATTTGTACCAGATTGATTTTTCAGGGCTTGAAGAAAAAACCATGGAAGAACAGTTGTTTGAATCGCTTAAGATTGCTATTGAACGATTACCGGAGAGGCAACGACAAATATTAGTGATGTGCAAAATAGAAGAGAGAAAGCAGCAGGAAGTTGCGGATGAAATGGGCATTTCGCTGAAAGCGATTGAAAAAAGTCTGGCCAAATCAAAACGGCAATTACGTAAAGCCCTGGTTCCATGCTTTTCTGAGTTTATCTTTTTGATCTCATCTGTTTATTTTCTTAATTTTTAATGGTCAGACGGAATTTGCCATTAGCAAATAATCATGCTCGTGTGTGAGTTAATTATTATTTCATAAGTAATTAATTAACTCAAATTCTTTATTAATAATATTTTACAAATATCAGTTAGGGTATTTCAAATTTTCATATTCATGCTCGTAGCAATACTCTTTTGTCCTTAACTGATAAGGTCAGT
>JBFWIL010000012.1:0-20550 GCA_050256015.1 Mangrovibacterium sp.
GTAGTCGTGCCCGGTACATCCTTTCCCAGGCTGGCGTTGATTTTGACACGAAAGTACAGGATTGGAATGATGACCAGTTTGCTGCTATTCGTAAGGTAATCGGCGAGAGTTTCAAGGTGGAGGGGGAGCTTCGTTCTGAAAATCAGTTGAACATCAAACGTTTGATGGATATTGGTTGCTATCGTGGTATCCGTCACCGGATTGGCCTTCCTGTCCGCGGACAAAGTACCAAGAACAATGCACGAACCCGGAAGGGAAGAAAGAAAACCGTTGCTAACAAGAAAAAAGCCACTAAATAATTGATTTGTAAGTTATGGCAAAAAAATCTGGAACTACGAAGAAGAGAGTTGTCGTTGTTGAGGCTACCGGTCAGGCTCACGTTCATTCTTCATTCAACAATATTATCATTTCTCTGGCCAATAACAACGGGGAAGTGATTTCCTGGTCTTCAGCCGGGAAAAAGGGCTTCAGAGGATCCAAGAAGAATACGCCTTATGCGGCCCAAGTCGCTGCGGAAGAATGTGCGAAGACAGCTTATGACCTTGGTCTGAGAAAGGTTAAAGTCTTTGTAAAGGGGCCTGGAAACGGTCGGGAATCGGCTATTCGGGCAATCAACAGTGTCGGGATTATTGTCAGTGAAATTGTTGATGTTACCCCTTTGCCGCACAATGGTTGCCGGCCGGCGAAAAGAAGACGTGTTTAATTTATAATTGGTAGAACAATGGCAAGATATATCGGACCAAAATCAAAGATTGCCCGGAAATTCGGTGAACCAATTTTCGGACCTGATAAAGTACTGGAAAAGAAAAATTATCCTCCGGGTTTTCACGGACTGGCCAGTCGCCGGCGTAAGAAATCGGAATACGGGCTTCAGCTGAAAGAAAAGCAAAAAGCCAAATATACCTATGGTGTGCTGGAAAAACAGTTTTCCAATCTGTTTAAGAAGGCAGCTTCTTCCAAGGGAATTACCGGTGAAGAATTGCTGAAAATGCTTGAATCGAGACTTGATAATGTAGTCTTCCGTCTGGGAATTGCCCGCTCGCGTGCAGGTGCCCGTCAGCTTGTCTCGCATCGTCATATTACGATAAACGGGGCTGTGGTCAATATTCCTTCCTATCAGCTGCGGCCGGGTGACCTTGTCGGGGTTCGTGAGAAGTCGAAATCCCTTGAAGTTATTGCCAATGCCCTGGCTTCGCAGCGCGGCGGCAAATACGCCTGGTTGGAATGGGATGCTGCCGGAATGACCGGTAAGTTCCTAAACCGTCCTGAACGGGAAGAAATTCCTGAAAACATCAAAGAACAACTGATAGTTGAGTTGTATTCTAAATAATAAAATTACTCCGTATTATTATGGCACTATTAGCGTTCCAAAAACCTGACAAAGTAATCATGATAGAATCCGACGACAAATTCGGCAAGTTCGAATTCCGTCCGTTGGAGCCCGGTTACGGTATTACTATTGGCAATGCACTTCGCCGGATCCTGTTATCATCTTTGGAGGGCTATGCAATCACAACTGTCAAGATCGAAGGCGTTGACCATGAATTTGCAACGATTCAGGGGGTTATGGAAGATGTTACCGAAATTATTCTGAATCTGAAGCAGATTCGTTTAAAACGGGAGATCGAGGATGTTGACAGTGAAAAAGTTACTATTACGCTTAACGGTCAGGAGCAGTTTACCGCAGGCGACATCAATAAATTCATGACCGGGTTCCGGGTTTTGAATCCCGGACTGGTTATTTGCAGGATGGAAGCTGATGTTAAGTTGCAGATGGAAATGTTCATTAATAAGGGCCGGGGCTATGTTCCCGGTGCTGAGAACAGGCCGGTTGATGCTGAATTCGGGATAATTCCCATCGATTCAATTTATACGCCTATCCGGAATGTGAAATATTCGGTAGAGAACTATCGTGTGGAACAAAAGACCGACTATGAAAAGCTGGTACTTGAAATTTCCACGGATGGTTCCATTTTTCCAAAGGATGCGCTGAAGGAAGCCGCCAAAATCCTGATTTATCACTTTATGCTGTTCTCTGACGAGAAGATCACCATAGATTCCGATGAGAAATTTGCCAATGAAGAGTTTGATGAAGAAGTGCTCCATATGCGTCAGTTGCTGAAAACCAAACTGGTGGATCTGGATCTCTCGGTCAGGGCATTAAACTGTCTTAAAGCTGCTGACGTGGAAACCCTGGGAGAACTGGTTACCTATAACCGGAACGATCTGCTTAAATTCAGGAACTTTGGGAAGAAGTCGCTCACCGAACTGGATGACCTGCTGGTCGCCATGAATCTGACTTTCGGAATGGATATTAGTAAATATAAATTAGACAAGGAATAGGCACCAATGAGACACAATAAAAAATTCAATCATCTTGGCAGGACAAGTGCCCATCGTAAGGCGTTGCTGTCCAATATGGCAAATTCACTGATCCTGCACAAGCGGATCAATACCACCACGGCTAAGGCCAGGGCTTTGAAAATGTACGTGGAACCACTGATTAGCAAGGCCAAGAACGATACGACGCATTCGCGCCGGGTGGTGTTCAGTTATCTGAAAAGCAAGACTGCAGTAGCTGAATTGTTCCGTGACGTAGCCGAAAAGGTCGGTGACCGTCCGGGTGGTTATACCCGGATTCTGAAAACAGGCAATCGTTTCGGAGACAATGCGGAAATGTGCATGATTGAGCTGGTCGATTTTAATGAAAGCATGCTGGCTTCAAAAGAAACCAAGACCAGATCTCGGCGCACCCGCCGGGGATCTTCCAAAAAAACTGAAACAGCTGCTTCTCCAACAGCGGTGGCTGGTGCGAAAGTGACTCCCGATACGGAGGTTGCTGAAGAGCCTAAGGTTGCAGAAGCAGAATCTGCAGAGGAACCCCGGGTAGCGGAAAAACCTGTAACCGATGAGCCTCAGGCAGCAGAGCCGGAAGCAGAAAATGAAGAACCAAAAGCAGAATAGTATAACGATGATTTTTAAAAAGCTGTCCGGCATTGCCGGACAGCTTTTTTTTAGTATTTCGGGCATGTTCAACAACTTTGTGGTGCACAAGTCCACTGTGGGGGTTCGTTTGTATTGTCGCCTATTTAATCAATCAACCTTGAAAAAATTAAAATCAGTTATCATTTTCTGGTTTTGCTTTTGCAGCATAATTTCTGCTCAAACAGATGACGATCATATCATCATATCGAATAAAACAGATATTTATTCCTATGAGCTTAATAAACAAAGAGTCATCAATATAAGAGAAACGTCCTGTGGAGAATATACCTGTATAGGAAAAATAGAGCCTGTTACCATTGTCAAATTTTTTGATCATGAATCGAAAATCGAAAAAGTAAAGATTAAAGGAGTAAAAGGAAGTTCTCCCCGATATGAAATGTACCAGCAAGAGGGAATATTTTATAGTGATACAAAAGTCTGTTATTTTGAATTACCGTTTTCCCGGAAGGATGAAGTTGCCCAGGTTTCATTTGAGAAGACCTGCGAAAACATCTGTTCTTTTTTTACTATACCCATTGCCGAACCTCAATTTATTAAAAGGAAAACGGTAAAACTGATCGTTCCGGATTGGTTGAAGGTTGATCTTACAGAGCTCAACTTCCGGGATAATATCCGGAAAAGTATAGCGGAAAATACCAAAGACAATACCACAATATATACATATGATATTGAAAATCAGGATAAAATGACTGACGAGCCGAATATGCCGGGCTATACTTATATCTATCCTTATATCCTGGTTGTACCGAAAAAATCTGTCATTGACAATAAGGAAACAGTCTATTTCGATAGCTTTGATCATTTATACAAATGGTATCGAGACATCAATTTACTCCTGAACAATAATGAGGACATCATCAGGGAAAAGGCAGAAGAGATCACGCAGGGGTATGAAAGTGAAGAAGATAAAATAAAGGCGCTTTTATCCTGGGTTCAAAATAATATTCGTTATCTGGCTTTTGAATACGGCCTTGCCGGATTTAAACCCGATGAGGCCCATGAAGTATTGCGTAAAAAATACGGCGATTGTAAAGGGATGTCCAATCTGCTGAAATCATTCTTAAAAGCAGAAGGTTTTGATGCCCGGCTTGCCTGGGTTGGAACCAGGGAGGCAGCCTTCGATTTATCCGTACCCTTACCTCTGGCAGATCATATGATCTGCGTTTTACAATGGAACGGGAAACGATATTACCTTGACCCGACGGTCCGGTTTATGACTTTAGGCGAGTATCCTCAATGGATACAGGGAAAGACTGTATTGATCGAGAATGGCCCGGACTATATTATGGAACAAATACCCGGCTTATCTCCTCTCATGAATACGGATAGCTTATTTTCTGTATTTACAGTTGACGGGAATGTACTTACAGGGGAATCGCTAAACGTTTATAAAGGGGAATCCAGGCAATTGATTATGTCTGCCATTCAGGCAACTAAAACGAATGAACAGCATGATGCCTTAAAACAATTTTTGGGAAGAGGCAGGATCAATGATCAAATAGAAAATATTCAGCTTTCAGGGGCAGATTCCCTGGCAGATAAAATTGAAATAAGTTATTGTGAAACCCGAAAATCAGACCTGAAGCGTATTGACGATGAATTATACGTCAACCTGAATATTTGTCAGGATTTCATCAATGCAAAAATTGATACATCCAGGCGCAGGAATGATTACCTGTTACCCTACAAAGACCATATTGTCCGGGAAAGTCAATTGATTATACCATCAGGATATGAAGTTGCAGGCCTGCCTTGTAAATTCCGGATTGAGAAAAAGAATTATTCCTTTTTAATATCCTATACGATAAACAAGGGAAAGATCATGTATCATAAAGAAATAACCATCTTTGATCCCTGGATAAAAAAAGGAAATTTCGCGGAGTGGAATTCTGATATTGATGCACTGAAGAAAGCCTGCCTTGAACAAATTATACTGAAAAAGAAACAATCATAAAATACAAAACTTCACAATGAAACAGAACCTAAAATACATTGTACTCATCATTGTCTGTTTTATACTTCCCGGTCATTTATTCGCTGAAGACTATAAATACCTGGCCGGGAGAATAAGACAAGAGGTATGGGCATGGGATAAACCCGAATTTGCCGGTTATTCTGTTCCGGAAGAATTAAATAAAGAATCAGTCGTCGTCCTGGCACATCATGAACAGATAGAAGCATTAGTCAAAAGTGCATTATGGTCGAGATCATTGTCTCCCGTGCTCCATTATACGCACATTGACCGGGTCATGGTCAAGATCAATGATCAGGCTGCCCTTGATGAATATTCGACCTTATTCTATGAAGAGGAGGTTGACGTGATGCTCTATAATGTGGTGCAGACCATAATCGGCGCCCGTGTCATAAAGCCGGATGGTACTATAAAAGAAATTGATATAGACGGGAACGCCGTCGATATGACCGAAGGGAAAAACGATAAAAAGAAATCAAAAAGACTCGCCATTCCGGATCTTCAGACAGGGGATATTCTTGACTACTTTTATTGTAAAAAAATGGAACTGGAGACCATTCGTGTACCGCCTCTGCTGTTTTCATTCTATTCAAAGTATCCGGTATTATCTTATTCTGTTCATGGCGAATTTGAAGATAAACTGACCGTCGAATACAAATCGGTTAACGGGGCTCCGGATCTCAAAGTATCCAAAGATACGTCCAACAGGATGATCGTGGACGTGCAACAGAAAAACTTACAGCAAGTGGGAGACTTAAGGAAGATACGCTGGTTATCGGCTTACCGGGATTTTCCAATGATCAGGTTGTCTGTTTCGAATAATTCATCGAAACAGCTTCAAACGGCTAATGCAAGGAAAAACGGAGTCTTTAAAGATGTGCCTTACGAGGATATTTTAAAAGACGCGAAAGGGCTTTTAGCGAAGCAGGACATGCTTTGGATGAAAGATATTGATAAAAAAGTAAATGCAGCGTTGACCAATTATAAACAAAAGAATCCTGATCTGAGTAAAGAGGATCTTGCCTCTTGCATCTATGATGCACTCTGTTTTTATTGGCCCAATAATATTAATGGCTACCCTCCCGCGAAATTTTTTCTCCGGCTGCAGCAATTACTGAGCGAAAATGATATCGAAAGTAAATTCATATTTACGACAAACCGGTACGGGGCAGGAAGAAACGGAGTCGTTAGTTCGGACGATCTCAGTTTTGCGTTAACAGCAAATCATAACAAACAATTCTTCCCTTTTGTCAATGAGAATATTCTGGCAGGAGAAATTCCGGGAAAGTACCAGGGAGAGCTGGCTTCTGCCCTTGTTATTGATAAAAACGGGAAAAAATTTAAACAACAGATCGAAAAAGGATCAATCGAAGACATTAGGATTCCGGAAACGACTTATCATGAGAACAGAAACAGATCGAAAATGAAAGTTGAATTTTCAGACAACGATCCTCTGTTATTAAATATCGACCGGAATACAATTTATACAGGGAACCTGAAAGAAGATTTATTTCCATTATTGGTGCTCTATGAAGACAGGGATAAAGCGATGCGAAAACGCCTGCTAATTGATAAAACATTGATGGAAGAATTGCAGGAGGATAAGCGGGAACAAAAGCATGTGGAAGCCTATACCTCTCTCTTTGATGCAAAACGGAAAGGACAAAAAGATGCCATCAAACTGGAAATAGAGGCTTATCATAATATAGAGCCAAAGGAAGTATTTGATTATTCAGTTAACAGCCTGGGTATTGTCGCCTCAGACCCGAATCTTAATTATGAAATAAAATACCAGATTGATGGTTTTGTAACGAAAGCGGGGGAGAACCTTATTCTTGACGCGGGAAAATTAATCGGTATCCAGTGGGTGCCGACACCTAGAGAAAGAGAACGAACGGCAGATGCGTATCTTCCTACTGCACGGCTGTTTGAAAACGAAATTGAGGTTTTGATCCCTTCAATCTATAACCTTCAGGGATTTGAAGCTTTAAACTGCGGGATGGAGAATGAATACGGAGCTTTTGAGGCTGAAGTTTCCTATGCTGACCAGGTTTTGAAAGTAAAAACAAGAAAAATATATAAGAGAGCGTTTGTGCCAGAAGAAGGCTGGCCTATGCTGCTGGAAATGATTGATAAAGCGAATGATTTTTATATCCGGTCGGTTGTATTGAAAAAGAAGGTGTAATTTTCACGGTCAATAATGGCGGGCTGCTGGAATTTCTCCCGGATCGATGGCTGGGCATCTGTTGGTTCAGCCTCCTGCTCGCCGGGATGGCGCGATACGAAGATTTTCCCGTCCGGTTTACGGCGACGGAACACGAAATTACCTACCTGGCCTCTGAGGCTTTCTGTTGGAAGGTTTTTGTTTGATTCTTCCGTAAGATTTACATTTAATGATAAATTTTTTCAAAATAAAAAGAAAAATTGGACAGGAAGAGAGTAAAATGAAGTGAGGCTACCCCAGAAAATAGGCTGCATGCACAGCAGTTATTCCTTCTTCCAGTGATTTGGTCTGCAGATCATTTGATAATACAAATGCATGCAAAAGTGGCTTATCCAGGAACTGTTCAAGTTTTATAAGGTGTCTTGCATCTTGTTTCCCAACATTTTCAGCCATTTTAATCTAAAGAATTCCTCGAGGCTCTGCCTCGGGGTATAGAGGAAAGTTTGAAAACCTAAAGGTTTTCATTACGCATTGAAAAGGCGTATTTTTAAAGGATGAGTGATCATATTATAAAAAGGCATAATAAAACGCTATTGTTTTATCATTTGGTTTGTCCATTGAAATATCGAAAAAGTTTAATAACGGAAGATATAGGAGAGACATTAAAAGAAATTTGTTTACAAATTTCTGAGCGCTATGAGATTCATTTTATTGAAATAGGGTATGAGTCAGACCATGTTCATTTCTTAGTTCAGAGCGTTCCAGATATAAGTGTTTCGGAAATATCAAGAACGGTAAAGAGTATAACTGCAAAAGAGTTGTATCGAAGATGTCCTGAAATTGAGGCAAAGCTTTGGGGCGGGAATTTTTGGACGAGTGGATATTATGCCAATACAGTCGGTCAATATGCAAACGAGGAGGTAATAAGAAAATATATTGAGGGTCAAGGCAAGCAAAAAGAATACAAAAAAGTATACTCAAGTCAACTTACGCTTGACTTCTGATACCTCGGGGCTCTGCCCCGGGGTAGTTCATTTTCGAAAGCCAGATATCCGCCAGGTAATTCAAGCAATAAGTCTACCTCCCGTCCGTCCTGTGTCCGCAAATGGAAAAAGGGAAGAGGGGCCAGCATAGTTTGTACCTGTTTATAGATTTCAGCAATGACCAGGCTTTCAAACTCATTGCCTGTGATGCCCCCTCTTTTCTGTAAAACAGCCTGTATGACCCCGTTGTCCAGGTAATGAATTTTCGGGGTTTTAACCAGCCGTTTAGTCTCATTTCCCGACCATGCCGGTAATGAGATAGCCTGGTAGCTTAGCTCAAAATACCGAATGTAGCGTTGTACGGTCTTATAGCTAATTCCAAGGTGGGTGGCAATAACGGAAGCATTGATCAGATTCCCGGTATGAATGGCAAGATAGCGCTGCAGTTTAACAAAGGGCTCCAAATCACGGAATGAAGCCAGATCACGGATATCACGTTCCAGATAAGTTCGTACATAAACTCTCAGCCAGTCGTGCCGTTCTTCATCATTCATGCCGGCGTTTGATACAGAAACCGGCGCATCTCGTCCAGTTTTTCCTGTGGAATCACTTCGATTTGGGCGACCTGTTCCCGCTCATTATTAAATTCACAATAAGGAACAAACGGGCATTCTGCTATTCTGCTACGGGTTCTCCGAACGGGCATTTGGATATGGCATTGACCAGGTCAGCATTCCGGTGTTTTCTGAAATTTTAAGCAGGCTTGCTATTTCACGGTAACTTTTTCCTTCCAGCTTTGAAAGTTTAAAGATTTCTCTCCGCCTTTCCGGTAACTTATTGATCTTCTCTGATAAATAACGCTCAAATTCCCAATATTCCACCTCATTTGCAGCAGAATCATCATTTGCAGCATAATCTGAGAGCAATGAATCCAGATATTTTCTTTTAGAATACAGTTTTCGAAGGTGGTCGTAAATCTGATTCTTTGCAATGGATTACAATATTTTTTATTAATCAAGACCTTCTGAATTTCAGAAATATCTTTGACTTTTTGAAAAATTACAGCAGTTTTGAGTTCTCGTTGGGAAGGAACTATTTTTCATGTCCCATAATTTGATTATTGTCAAGTTCAATCAAATCATATCGATCAAAGAGTTGAATAATGGTATCAAAATATTTTTCAAATAAAATAAGTAAGTCTCTGTTTATAATGTTACCGGTTGTAACCAATAATAATTTTGAAGGTACCCCTTTAATCAGATGAGAATCCAGGAAGTCAGAATCCTTGGTAATCACAATACGACCTTGATCAATGGAAATCTTTCTGATCTCCTTATCTGTTGTTCTTTCCTTATCCGGTAAGTCGTCTGTATGCAGGATATCGTGTCCTTTCGCTTTTAAAGCAATGGCGAGCCTGAATGGTAAGTTGGCATCGATAAGGAATTTCATGCGACAATCCGTTGTATTGTCTTTACTTTTGATAGTTGAGATGCAAATGCCAGACAAGCTTTAATATCTTTAGATTCAAGCGCGGGATAATCCTCCAAGATCTCGTTTTCGCTCATGCCTGCTGAAAGCAAATCAAGAATTAAATGAACCGTATACCGGGTATTACGAATCGTTGGTCTGCCGTGACAAATATCGGGATTGATCGTGATTCTTGTCAATAATTGCCTGTCCATACTTTTTTTCATAAATATACGAAAAAATTAAGATTAATCATCAAAAAACCGAGGGGATATACCGTTTCCTGTTTCCGGGTATGGGTATTCAGCCTATACAGAAAGCTGTCGGCCGCTTCCTGTTTGGGATAGTCAGGCCGGTAATTGCGGGTTATGGTATCGTAATCCTTAATAGTCAGGTAGCTATTTCTGCAGGTGAGTAGGGGCTTGTCAGGCGTGTCCAAGTTCAGCCAGCAACTCTTCTGCCGTATAAACAGGCAACTGGGAGATGGCTTCTTTTTTCAGTTTTTTATCAGCGGAAATGAAGTAATCGAGCCCAAATTTTATCGCTGTATAGTACTGCAGTGCATCTTCAATATCTTCCATACTGCTGTTCAGCGCTATCAGCGCCGTGGTATGATCGCTGTCTATGATCTGCACGTCATTCAGCAGGGTTAACAGTAACTGTTTTACCTGCCGGGGGCTGTAAGCCTGGCTGGTATAGTAACCAGTAATGTGCAGAACTGCCGGAGTGGTATATAATCTAATCTTTCCGTTCAGTGCGAGTTGAATGAGATCATTGGCGTACCCAAAATCGGCTCGCTGAAGCATGAGGTCCAGGAGAAAATGGGCATCAAGGAAAACTTTAAATTTTTTGACCGATGAAGAAGATCGTCTTGTTTATGGTCATGCTTTTTGCGGGCAGCATGGTGTTTGCCCAGCAAAAACCGGACGGCAGGTTCCGGATTTTAATTTCTTTTTTGACACGGAGGAGTTCGACCGCTTACAAAAAGAGTTCAGGGAACATTTTGATCAGGATCCCGGTGATGCTGATGTAAAACCTCAAAAAATGGGTTTAACGGAAGGAATGAATTTGCTGGTTTTTATCCCGTGAAATCTGTAATAACAGGAGTTCCTGCCGGGCACTGCGTGCCGCAGGAACTCCTGTTTATTAGTTGATTGTTGTCCGGATGACTACGGGCTGATGATCAGAAGGATAATGTTGTTCGTAGCTGTCGGTCAGGACAGCATATTTCAGCACCTTAATCTCATCACTGACAAAGATATAGTCGATCCGGTTTCTCATGGGGGCGTTCAAGTCAAAGCTATTGAAAGTTCCTTCAGGTCCGTAGGGTGCCAAGGCGGATACTTCACGGGAATCATGCAGTAACGATTTTATGGTCCGTACCTGCTCCGTTTCGGGGGTAGAGTTTAGATCACCCACGCAAAAAACAGGAGCAGCACCTGCAATTTCAGCGATCTTTTCAACCATTAGTTTTCCCGATTCTTTTCTGGCCTGTACTCCCTGATGATCGAAATGGACGCAAAAGAAATAAAATTCTTTCCCGGTTTTCATATCTCTGAACTTTGTCCAGGAACAGATCCTCCTGCAGGCAGCATCCCAGCCAAAAGATGGTTCATCAGGTGTTTCACTGAGCCAGAAATCGCCGTTTTCAATCAACTTAAAGCGGTCTTTGCGGTAAAAAATGGCAGAATGTTCCCCGGCCTGTTTCCCATCGTCACGGCCTGCTCCCACGTAAGCATACTCCTTCATCTCACAGAGATCGTTCAATTGATCAATTAAGCCTTCCTGGGTTCCAAAAATGTCAAATTCATGATAGCGGATCAGTGCCTTGACCTGCTCCTTCCGGTTAGGCCAGGCATTTACCCCGTCTCCCGGATTATTATAACGAAGGTTGTAGGTGGCTACAATGACCGGATCGCTTTTTTGGGCATATAGACCACCAATTGCTCCAATGAACAGGACAACCGCTAAAAGATATTTTGTCATCCGTAAATAATTTATTTTTAAAGGCCGGATGGCGCTTCCCTCTGGTATTTCCACCAGCATTCGTATTTTTTGTAGCCATGTTTGTTCCATATCTGTAAGGTTTTTATTCCCATCCGGGATTTTGTTTCAGGTTCGGGTTTTCCAGTAAATTTTCTTTAGGGATTGGGTACAAATACCGTTTATCATCCCATATCCGGGGGATGTTGTCCAGCCAGGTCAATTCGCCCGATGTTCCGTTGGTCAGCCGCTGCGGATTCGTTTCCCCGTTTATCGTTGGCCCCACGGCCACAAAATCATAAGTCACCTCGGGCAACGGGTTTGGCGTTTCATTGACAAAGATAACATCATCGGTGCCATCTTCATTCAGGTCCATGGGGATATTTAATGCTGGAACGTAAAAACCCCGCCAGTTAATGGCCATAAGTTCCCCTTTCTTCCAGCGGATAAGATCGTAAAAACGGAAACCTTCCATGACCAGTTCAATGCCTCTTTCCCTTCTTATTTCAAGAATGGATGGATCACTGATCTCAGGGAAATAGGCAGACTGGAGATCAGTATCCACGATGGTGGGTTTTGCCGTTAGCCCTCCGGTAATCCCGGCCCTGGAGCGCAGCGCCCCGATCGTCTGTGCCCAGTCTGTATCCGTTAATGTCCCCAGTTCAGCCTTTGCTTCGGCATAGTTCAGAAGCACTTCGGCATAACGAAAAACAGGAACCGAATTGTCATTATAGGCTCCCCGGTCGTAATAGGTGTCATCCAGGCACCATTTGATCGGCTGGTAACCGGTAAGGGTATAGCCAAAATCCGGTGGAGCGGGAACAGCCTGTCCTCCGTCCACCCGGGTGTAATCACCAAGACGGATCGTTTGTTTCAGACGCCGGTCCCTGTTTTTTACCTCATCGGCAAAAACGGTGGTTTCATAATCTGTTTTACCGGTAAAGGGTGTTCCGTCCAAATTCAGGTAAGTATTGACAAATGTCCGGCTTAAATTGGCCTTAATTCCAAAAGTCGGGCTGGTATATTTCCAGTTGGCATCGTTCAGGATACTTAAATCCTTGTCCATGACATCCGCCAGCATGACTTCCGTGTTTACCGGTTCACTGCTGATAAATATGTTCCGGTACGATTTTTCCGAACCACCAGTATTGTCCAGTTGAAAGCCGGAATGTTCCATAACTTCCCCGGCAGCGCCGGCTGCTTCTTCCAGCCAGGAAGCAGCTGTTGACTGCAACCCGTATCCGGTGTGGTATTTCCGGAAAGTTCCTTCAAAAAGGCACACCCGGGATTTGAAGGCATAAGCGACCCATTTGGTGATCAGGCTACTCGTGGGATCACTGGTCAGGGCAATATGATCGCATGCATAATTCATATCGGCCAGTACCGAATCCATGACCAGTGTGCGGGGATCCCTTCCGGCATAAAGCAGGCCTTCGTCATCTATGCCCGGAACCTTGCTGACCCAGGGAACATCCCCAAAGCGCTTTACTTTTTCAAAATAGAAAAATGCCCTGAAGAACCGGGCAAGGCCGATATAATTCTCCCTGGTAGCCAATGCTACTTCTTCCCGGGTGCAGTTTTTAATAAAATAATTGATATTCCTGAGCTCTTTCCAGTCCCATCCCGAACTTTGGGTGGCACCGTAACTGCTGGTCAGGAATCTGGATATGGAATTGCTGACGATGTAATCCGATATGTCATCGCCCAGGTAAACGTCTGATGCAGAAGGCAAAATGTCGTAAAATGAATTTGAATACAATGCAAGACCGTCTTCGGTGTTAAATACAGGTTCTTTGGATACTTCCGATTTCGGAAGCTCTTCCATCTCGCATGAAGCAAACAGACATGCAGCGATCAGAAGATATAACAATTGATAGCTTTTCATAATGACGAATTTATTTTTCATGTTCGGTTAAAATGTTGCTGAAATTCCGAAAGACCAGGTTTTCAATATCGGATAATTGTAAATATTCCCTTTGTTTTCAGAGGTCAAGTCTGTATCCGACTTCCCGATATTCTCCACATCGAAATCCTCCGTTTTCCGGTACAACGGAGACCATGACCAGAGATTTTCGCCGGAGACGTATATTTTTACATGGCTGACAAACGACACTCCCTGCAGTAAGGAAGCGGGAAGGGAATAGCCTAACTGGATATTTTTTAACCGGATGTAAGCCACGTTCTGGAGATAACGGGTTTGTTTCTGATCCAACTCTCCATCCCAGTTGGCTACATAACCTCGGTACCGGGGAAGATAGGAATCCGGTTTGTCCTGCGACCAGATCCTGTTCAGGTGCCATTTGGGCATATTGTTATAAGGCCGGTTATATTGTCCCCAAAAATGGCTGGCTTCTCCCCCGGGCCACCAGTCCTGCTTGCCGACACCCTGAAAAAAGGCTGAAAAGGAAAAATTATTCCAGTCCCCGCCCAGGTTCAGTCCGAACGTGTAACGGGGGCTTGAGTTCCCGATAACTTTCAGGTCCCCGTGGTCGGTCAGCCGGTTTTGGCCGTTATCAATTTTTTCATCGTTATTTAAATTTTTGAATTTAATATCTCCCGGCAACAGGATGTTATTGGCAGAAACTCCGATTTGCGACTGATCTGCATGGGATTGGATATCATTTTCGTCTTTGAACAGGCCTTCGGTTACATATCCCCAAATCTCACCCACTTCCATTCCCTTGTAATAGTCAGACAGCAATTTATCGGGATTGTTGTATTTGGTGATTTTCGATTTGTTGTCGGCCAGAATAAACCGGACATTGTAATTGAACGGTTTGGAAGCCAGCTTGAAACGGTCCCGCCAACGGATAGAAATTTCCCATCCGTTGGTTTTCATATCGGCATAGTTCCCTTTAGGGATGTCGGCCCCGAAAACGGCAGGTACCGGTAAGCCCTGGGTGTACATGTTTTTTGTTTTTCGCTGGTAAATATCGGTGGTCAGGTTTAGTTTGCCTGAAATCAGATCCACGTCCAGCCCCAGGTTCTTCGTGACCGATTTTTCCCAGGTCAGCCCGTGGGGGATGACCGTGGGCTGTGATGTTACCGCGGGACGGGTACCGTTAAGTACCCTGTCTGATTTGGAAATTTCAAACCGTTCAATGTACGAATACGGATCAACATTCCCGTTTCCCAGCGAACCGTAGGACGCCCTTAGTTTCAGGTTTGAAATGACTCTTTTGTCCACTCTCCAGAAGGGTTCGTTTGAAATGCGGTATCCGGCTGATACCGAGGGGAAAAAACCGGTCTGGTCATCGGTCGGGAATTTGGAAGAACTGTCCAGGCGCCCGTTTGTCTCAATTAAATAGCGGTCCTTGTAACTGTAATTGATCCGGTAAAACCAGCCGGCAGTACGCCATTTGCTGTATTCTCCGTTCACTTCCGTATTTTCGCCTATGGCCATGGAGATATTGTCGGCATCCCCAAACAGGATACCGTTCCTGGTTACCTCGTTCGAGTCAAAAGTCTTTTGCTCATAATTGTAGCCGGTCATCACTTTCAGGTAATGACCCTCTTTGAACGTGTTTTCATATTCGCCGTAAATATTGGTCGCCAGGTATCTTGTCTCGGCGTTTGCTTTCCGGATGTCGTTCGTTGTGGTTCCCACGTAGTCTGTCACCCCCTGCTTTCGGCTGTAGGGTACCTGTACCCTTCGCCTGTTATTGTTCTGGTTCGTGGTCGAGAACGTGAAATCACCGTTAACGCGCAGTTTATTTTTGAAAAGGTTTGCCGATAGCCCGGTCGTGTTCTTGACCAGGTCGCGTTTGATGATTTCCCGGTTTTTGTCGTACCACATATCCCCAACGGTATAGGCGGCCGAGTGGGTCAGTGTGCCGTCCGGGTTAAACATCAGGGAGGTCGGGTGTCCTTCATCTGCCAGGTTCCGCCAAATACCCCCGCTTTCGCCCACATTTAACGGCTGGTGGTATTTCTGCCGGGAATATTCCGTATTGTTGTTGATCTTCAGCCAATCGGTGATTTGAATGCTGCCCTTGGCCCTGAAATTATAAATGGAATAATCATCGGAATTATAACGGAACAGACCGCCCTGGTTGTTGTACCTTCCCGAAAGGTAATAATTCACGTTGTTACTGCTCCCCGAAACGGAAATATTCTGGTCAACCGACGAGAGGTAATCTTTATAGAGTAAATCATACCAGTCCGTGTTGCCGTAATAAACGTAATTCCCGTTATTGTCCACTTCCCAGTCGGGCAGGTCCGGGTTTTCGTCATGCTCTTTGAGCTTTTCCAGGTAGTCCAGTGAAAAACTTTGCGTTTTGTTGATGGACGAGGGGATCTTGTTGTAATCGTAATAGGCATTGTAAGCTTCGCTGAACCATTTGGCATAGGTATAACCATTGGTTACAAAATCAGGAACGGCAGTGGGGCTTTTGATTCCGTAATTCAGGTTATAGCTGACGGTTATTTTTCCTTTTTCCGGATTTTTGGTCGTGATCAGGATAATTCCAAAGGTTCCGCGGGAACCATAAATGGCTGAGGAAGCCGCATCTTTTAATACCGAGATACTTTCAATATCATTCGGGTTTAGCATACCAGGGTCTCCTTCCACGCCATCAATAAGGATTAATGCCGAACCGCCCTGCCCGATGGAAGAAGCTCCGCGAACCTGGTAATCGGCGCTACGGGTAGGTTTACCGTCGGCCAGGGTAATAGTCAGGTTGGGGATCACCCCCTGAAGGGCCTGGGTAACATTGTTGACCGGTCGGTTTTCAAAAACATCGGCGCTCACCTGATCAACAGCCCCTGTCAGGTTTACTTTTGGGGTTGTTCCGTAACCCACGGCAACGATTTCGTTCAGCCAGGTGGCTTTTTCCATGAGGGTCACGTCAATGTTTGTCTGGGATCCGATCTCTTCTTCCCGGTTTTCCATCCCTACAAAAGAGAAGACCAGGATCCGGCTGTCCGGGGCAATATTCAACTGATAAGTTCCGTCTGCTGCAGTTACCGTACCTGTAGAAGTCCTTTTAATAAAGACGGAAACTCCCGGAAGCGGTTCCCCGTTTTGGTCGGTCACTTTCCCGGAAACGGACCGTTTTGACTGTTCCTGGCTGTTTTTACCGGGATCTGCGGGGAAAAGTTTATTTTCCTTCACAAAAATGGTATTGTTGATTTGCCGGAAATTCAGGTTAAATTCATTGGCAACTTTTTTGAGTACCGCTATTACCGGTTCATTTTTAAAGTCAAGAGAACCGGTTTGGTTTGTTTTCAAAATATCCGAATCATAGATGAAAACGAAGTCCGTTTTTTCTTCTATGTCTGAAAATATTTTTTTCAATCCGGCTTTTTTCAGTTCCACGGAAATTTTTACCTGCTCGATGCTTTGGCTCCTGGTTTGGTTTGCATTGACCAGTTGCAGTGTGAATAACTGCAATAAAAAGATGTAAAACATCTGTTTTGATGCAAACATGAATTGTCTGAATAATTTAAGTTTCATAGTTTTGTACAACTTATAGGATTTAAAAAACAATTATTGTTGGCCTGCATGGGTGTGGTTGCTGATGCAGGCTTTCCTTTTTTTGTTTATAATGTCAGTTCCGGCTTCCGGTGGATCCATGTGATTAAAGATTGAAAGAACAGGTGAATATTTACATGTTCAATTTCATTTTCCCGTGAACCGGGAGCTTTATTCTTTGTCTGACACCGGTATTTCCTTAAACATTTGTCTGTTTGTCAAAAGTCTTTTTGTCATGGCTAGTTTCATAGGCATCCTGTTTTTAGTTATTTGTTTTTATGCTGATTACAATCGTTTGGCCATTTTCATAGCGATAGTTAAGGCCATATATATAACTCAGTCCGTCAAGGATTGAGTAAAGCTTTTTGTCTTTATAACTGCCATTAACCCTGATTTTTTCATTTCCTGTACCTTCCAGGCGGATATGGATATTGTACCACCGTTCCAGGATTTTTATAACTTCTTCCAGTGAGTCATTGTTAAAACGGATTGTTCCTTCGGTCCAGGCATAGTAGTTTTGTGCAAATACCTCTGCTTTACGGAATTGTTTTTCATGCTTGTCATAGGTAGCTTGCTCGTTGGGAAGTAGCAGCAATTCAGCAGCCTGGTCGTCCGAACGGCTTCCCACTTTGACTTTGCCGGTTGCAACGGTTACGGTAACATTTCCCTGTTTGAAAGCCTTAATGTTAAAGGAGGTTCCCAGAACGGTTGTTGTAATCCGGTTCGATTCTACCATAAAGGGATGTTCGGCATCTTTGGTCACTTTAAAAAATGCTTCACCGCTTAAGATCACCTGCCGGCTTTTCCCTTCAAATTTTTCGGGGAATTGAATGGAGCTTCCTGCATTTAAAAGAACAATGGAGCCGTCGGGTAGGGTAACACGAAGTTGTTCCCCCGGTTCTGACGTTTTTGTTATTCGGTTGCTAATGGCTGTTTCATTTCCGGTTATTGGTTTTTCTCCTGACCGGTGATACACGAATGTCCCAATTGTGATTAACAGAATCAGGAACGCTGCAATCTTTTGTCCATGTTTCCAAAGACGGATTTTCTTCTCTTTTTTGTGGATGATCTTATTGATCCGGGCCTCTGCCTTTGCCATGTCGAAGTTGAGTTGCCTGTTCATGGGCATCTCCCAAAGTTTTTTTATCCAGGCATATAAATCCAGATTCTCGGCTTTTGCTAAAAGCCATTGACTAAAAGCTTCCTTTTCTTTTTTGTTTGCTTCCCCGTTAAGCTGGCGCAGTATCAATCTTATTTTTTCGTTTTTCGTCATTATTAAACTTATTTTCCCCTTATGACGCAGTTTCCCGGTTTGTCCCGAATAAGAACCGAATAAGAAAATGTTAGAAAAGAATTAATGCCGGGAATTCAGGTTTCGACGACCATTCGTCAGATGATTCAAATTAACCGGTTTAATAACAAAACAGGAGTATGTGTCCTGCGCGGAAGCAAAATTTTCAATGCTAAAGAATTTTAGTCCTGTTGAATAATTCTTTATAGAGAATCTTCAACGCTGAAGTAATATTTTTTTCAACGGCTGAAACCGAGATATTCATAATTTCAGCAATTTCAGTATATTTTAATCCGTCGAACCGGTGAAGTTTAAAAGCCAGCCTGGCACGTGGGGAAAGTTTTTGAAAGGCGCTTACAAATTCATTGTTTAACTCATTTTCAATGTAAATGGTTTCAGGTGTTTGGTCTTTCTTTGCCATGAAATCAAGATCTTCATCAATTGGTTGTGTCTTTGCTTTATTTTTTCTTAAATAGGATATGGCCTGGTTTTTTACAGACCGGAAGAGGTATGCTTTCAGATTGGTATGGATCACAATTTGATGCTTGTTTTCCCACAAATTGATAAAAACATTAGCTGTTAATTCTTCCGCGACTTCATGCTCCGGAATAAAAACAAATGAAAACCGGCACAGGGGCTGGTAGTATTTTTTGAATAAGAGCGTGAGAGCCTGCGTGTTGCCGGCTTTGACCAGTTGTAAAAGGTCATTATCTGAATAAGTTCCTGACAAAATTTTTTCTTTGGTTGAGGAGCAAAGCTAAATATCTAAAATTTCCTGAAGTTTAATTTTACACTAAAACTGTTTTTTTAATCGTTTTGTAATTTAACAGGTCTTCCGGAATTTTTAACTGTTAATTACCCGGCGCCTGAATTCTGCACAACAGATAGCTGTCGCTGTTGCAACGTTTAGTGATTCGGAACCTTGCTGATTAAGGGGAAAAGAGGGGATTTGAATTTTTTTACGGATGATCGGGTCCAGTTCCGGAGAAATACCGTTTCCTTCGTTGCCCATGACCAGGATCCCATACGGCGGAAGGGAAGTGGCAAAGATATTGTCACCATCAAGAAAGGTTCCGGAAACAGGTATTTCATGCTTGTTTGCTTCTGCCAGTGTTGCTTTCAGGTTAAGATAATGCACCTTTACCCGGAAGATAGACCCCATGCTGGATTGGATCACTTTTGGATTGTAACAGTCAACCGTATTTTCGGAACAAAGCAGGTGCCGTATGCCGAACCAGTCGGCTATCCGGATAATCGTCCCCAGGTTTCCCGGGTCCTGGATGAAGTCGAGAGCCAGTGAAAATTCATTTAGAAGCATAGACATACTGAACGGGTCTGCCGGCATTTGTATAATGGCCAAAGCCTTTTGGGGCGATTGCAACAAGCTGGCCTTCTGAAGTTCTTCGCTGGTTACCTCGATCACTTCACGTGCCGATTGTCCGGAAATGTGATTTGATTCCAGGAATTCAGCTGTTCCGCAAAGTAAATCAATATGCAGTTCCGAATGAATGGCTTCCCGAACCATTTTGTTCCCTTCAACCAAAAAGACATTTTCCCGCTCCCGTATTTTCTTCCGGTTTAGCGATTGAATGAATTTTATTTTATTTTTACTTAACATGGCACTTTTTCTGCGAACAATTTGTAAAAATAAAAAAGCCTGAATGATTTGTTTGCTGCAGAGAGTGTTTATTTTTGTCAAAAGCATTTGTTTATGGGGATAGATTCCGGGAAAAACTGGTTTGGATTATTGTTGCTGTTGCCGGTGCTGCTGCTTGTTGCATCCTGTTCCTCCACCCGTTTTGTGCCCGAGGGGGAAATCTTGTTGAACAAGGTGGATGTCCGGATAGACAACAGACAGATTAACAGGGGAGAACTGAAAGCACAAATCCGGCAGAAGGAGAATTTGAGAATTCTGGGGTTTCTGAAGTTTCATCTGGCCATGTACAACCTTTCCTCCGGGGAAAAGGAAAATGACTGGTTTAAGCGGATCGGGGAAGAGCCGGTCGTTTACCGGGAGGACCTGACCAAACGCTCCCGGGAACAGCTTGAGCTTTACCTCCGGAACAAAGGGTATTACAATGCCAGGATCCGGGATACCCTGCTGCTGCATTCACGGAAACCCAAGGGGGATCTGTTTTATTTAATCCAAACAGGACAACCCTACCGGATACGTAATTACCGGCTGGAAAGCGCGGAGCCGGCTGTTTTTCC